>MFRH01000039.1:7713-20339 GCA_001783275.1 Candidatus Margulisbacteria bacterium GWF2_35_9 | reverse complement strand
TTACGCATAAACCTGATGAACAATTCCCAATAAATACAGGAGTTATCCTTTGCCGTAACACCGAACATACAATTTCTTTCTTTGATTTATGGCGGGATGAAACCATAAAGATTATTAACACACCAGAATTGTTTTCGATTGCGAATAGTATAAATCATCATTATGGAGGGGCCGACCAAATGTCTATTTGCTCCATCTTTGAGTATGAAAAACAAAAAAAACGTTATGATATAAGGATCAATAACGACATGCTGACTATAAAGCCGATACACTGTAAGGTTCTTAATGAGACAAATTCGACACAAATTACGGAGCAAACCCATATTATTCACTATAAAGGTGGTTGGCAACCTGTTTTGCTAGAGGGGATGAATTTTACAAAAGACAGAACAAGAGATAACTCAAAAGACATGTATTTGCTTTATTTAAACACTTATAAAAAAGCTGTTGAGTATGTTAATGATTTGTTAAATAAAAAATATTCCTTGTCTTTTTTCCGAATAATAGTACCTTTTTATATGAATGAGGATTTAAGCGAAAAGATGATATATTATTGGATATATTATCTCAATGCTAGCATTAACACTATGATCAGAATAAATATAAGTAGACTGAATAAAGTAATAAATATGATTAAAAAATTAAGGAGATAGTGAATGAATTTTAAAATCGTTAAGCATTATTTATTAAACAGAAAATTTTCAAGGACATTTATTATAAACTCGTTTTTAGCAAATTTTAAGCATAAGACGTCCTATTTAGAAATTGGAGTAAGACGCGGTGAGAATATCATATCAGTGAAGGCTGACATTAAGATTGGAGTGGATCCCTGTCTTCAGCTTGATAAATTAACACCTAGATACAAAAAAAAGTTGAAAAAAAGTAATAATATTGAATTTCACGAGATAAAAAGTGACGAATATTTTTTAAAAAACGATTTGACATTTGATGTTGTATTTATTGATGGTCTTCATGTTTATGAGCAGGCAATGAAAGATATCTTGAATGCACTAAACCTTCTTAAGGAAAATGGAGTAATTGTTGTTCATGATTGTAACCCATTATCAGAAAAAGCAGCACAACGAAACCATACTGATGGTGTTTGGAATGGGGATGTATGGAAGGTAATCCTCGATATTTCCGAAAATTACTCTAATCTAGACTATTTTGTGCTGGATGCTGATTTCGGATTGGGAATCATTTCAAAAAAGAATAATAATGATAAGTTTCTTATTGAGTTTAAAGAAAAATATATTGATTATTCCTACGATGTGTTAGATAAAAGTCGGGATAAATTTTTAAAATTAAAAAAACATGATTATTTCAACACATATTTAAAGACTCATAAAAAAAAAGTAGCAAGAATTAAGAATTTTATTACCGGAGTTATTGCGGTGTCAGATTATGAGCCAATGGATTATATTGTATTTAAAGAATCCATAGAAAGTGCAAAAGTAATTGCCGATAAATTGATTATTGTTTATGGCGGAAGCTTAAGAAAAGACGACAAAACACCGGTGTTAGATTACTTGAAAAGCATAGATAATAGTCAAGTGACCATTAAAAACTTCGATTGGCCTGAGAAATTTAACTGGACACAATTTAGTTTAAATTATAACTATGGCCTCAGTTTTATTGATAGTAAATGGTGTTTGTTTTTAACTTGCGATGAAATAATTCCTCAATATTTAAAAATGATTAAATGGATGATTAAATTTATCCCCTGGTTTGTGGATTATATATCTTTAACACGATTATTTCTGGTAAACAAAAATGAAGGAACTGTTTATACGAGAAAACGGATTATCTTTAGGAATAAACCAGATATCTGCTTCGGTATGGTTTCTGAAAGCCAGCCAAATGCCATGCACAGAGATTTCGGCCGATTGATTAATCTTAGAAAGTGGTATGACGGGAAACGTTATGTGAACTGTAACAATAATGAAGATGGAAAAAGTATTCAAAGTAAAATGAGACAAGGAGAATTATTACGTGGATTTAGAGATTTTCGATGGTATAAGACATTCCGATTGCCATTTTATTATATAAATACCCATACTTTATTTATGCCCGAAGAATATTTGTTGCAGGCAAGGAACAGGTCTTATGAAGGTTATACCAATTTACCCGATCATTACAAGGTGGATTTAAGCAATAATAATGCTGTAATGGATTTTAAAGATAAATTGGAAAGTAATAGAAGCGAAGACCGAAAACATCAGTTATTTATAAATGAAAAAAAATTGCTGGCAAATAAAATAATGTACTTTTAAATATGCTTATTCACATACTATATAAAGAAAAAAGTGTAAGTGGCGGAGGTAACCAATTTTTAAAAGCCTTGAAAAAAGAACTTATTGGCAGAAATGCATATGCAGATAATATAGAGCAGGCTGACGCTGTATTATTTAATAGCCACCATGATGTGCTTGATGTTTTAAAGGTAAAACTAAAATATCCAGACAAAATATTCATTCAGCGACTTGATGGACCATCTAAACTTTATAACCATCTTAAGGATATCCGTGACGATATAGCTTATGCGGTGAACCACTATATTGCCGATGGGACGATTTTTCAATCGAATTGGAGTAAAACTATGAATTATTTGTATGGATTGAATGATGGCAAATATTCATCAACGATCATAAATGCTCCTGATGTCGATATATTTAATCGTTTGGGGAAGAAATCCCTGAATAAAGGTAAAAAAGTTCATATTGTAGCTACGAGTTGGTCTTCAAATTTGAAAAAAGGGTTTATTACATATCAGTGGTTGGATAATAATCTGGATTTTAACAAATATGGTATGTTGTTTATAGGTAATTCCCCCATTAAGTTTAAGAATATAAAGATGATGAATCCCTTATCCAGTGAAGAACTTGCTAAAGAAATCAAATTGCAAGACATATTCCTGACTGCATCGCAAAGTGATCCCTGTTCAAATTCGTTAATAGAAGCACTCCATTGTGGGTTGCCGGCGATTGGGTTAAATGATGGCGGCCATCCTGAGATAATCGGTAGCTCGGGAGCGGTTTTTAATAATCCAGAAGAGATTCCGCTCTTGTTAAAAAAAGTTGAAGATCAATATAACGAGCTCAGCTCAGGAATTAGTTTACCCAATATGAATGTTGTGAGTAGTAAGTACTTAGAATTTATTAAGACAATTTATGATGATTATTTAAAGAGATCGTACAAACCAAAAAATCTGAATATTTTTAAATATGTCGTACTATTAGCCAAGATAT
The DNA here is from genome assembly GCA_001783275.1 of Candidatus Margulisbacteria bacterium GWF2_35_9. Taxonomy (GTDB): domain Bacteria; phylum Margulisbacteria; class Riflemargulisbacteria; order GWF2-35-9; family GWF2-35-9; genus GWF2-35-9. The sequence goes on along the minus strand of MFRH01000039.1, from coordinate 17,091 downwards.
ATTATATAAAATTAAAAAGTAATCTAGTTTAAAACGATATCGTATTATTGGTTATATTTCATTACTTCTGTTGGAAGTTTTTCTTGAAGAGAATCTGCATGTTTGTAAGGATGCACCCAAGGGAATTGAACGATACTAAGACAAGAGATAAACAGCGTTAGCGACAATATCAATACTGGAAAAATACCGTCTTTATATTTTTCGAGTATCTTTAATATTTGATAAGAGGCAAGTGGTAGTATGATGACTGATAAGTCGCTTACCATATAGTATATGTAACGTCTGGTTGCAAAAAATTGAACCCATACCCAAAAAAACATTAAAAAAACAAAGAGAAGAAGTCCAGTGCTTTTTTTATTCTCCTTGATGAACGTAACAAACGAGAAAATGGCAAATGCGAAAAAGACAGAAAAATAATCAGCTAAAGAAATAATGAATTGGTGAAGGGAATGAACGACAGTTTGAATCATCTGAAACGGATTATAAAAAATGAACTCTTCAATTATCCAAATACCTTGTCGATATTCTTCAAACTCAGTATTGTAAAACGGAATTTGTAGTAATTTTAAAACAAACATCCAAAGTGCTAATGGAACAAGGTGGGCGATTATGCTTAGTGCGGAACGAAAAATTTCTTTTTTAAGAATGCAGTAAGTAATAACTGCAAGATAAACAGCGTAATTTTGTTTACAAAGCATTAGAAACCCAACAATTAGTGAAAAGATAATAGTGTTTAAGATAGTGTTCTTTTTAATAAGTGTATGGAACATAAATACGATGAAAATCGGAGTAAAAAATTGTAATTCTGTTGTGTGAAAGCTTGCAATGTAATTAATAGATAATGGTTGAAACAATAGAAGTAATACGCTAAATACGGCGACTTCTTTATTAAAATAATGCAGTAAAAGGCTGTAAAACATTAAGCTGCCAGATAAATAGACGATTAATTTAAGCGATATATATCCGACAAATGCTTTTTCAGTTTTTTTTATGTGATAAAAATGAGATGGGATAATTCCAATTGTTTTGCCAATCATATTCGCAGCAAACGGATATCCAGGACGATTAATTCTTGTTTTCCTGACTTTGAATATTTCAGGAAAAAAAGCCGCAGATAAAAATTCGTTACCAGAATCCAGATTATATTGCCACATAAATGGAATTTTTGGATTAGTTTTTAAACAAAAGTCGGGTCTGGGATTTAACCAAGCGATATTTGCCCCGATTAGAAAAACAATAAATACTGAGAGAAATATAAACGATTTAGGTTTCGTTAGCAGATGGGAGAATGATGCTTTCATGTTCTTATAATAGTAGTATATTAGTTGATATTTTACAATAAATGGACAATTTGTGATCCCTTAAACAATGGGCATAATAAAAAAATATGTTAATATATGAATTATGTTAAGAAATGATATGACCTTATCTCTTTTTTTTACACGAAACATATCTCTTGAAATATGGTTAAAGGCTGGCCTTTTTGATCGAGAAAAAACGATCTATGAGCAGTATTTAAAGCGAGATTATATAAAAGAAATCTATTGGTTTACATATGGTTCTCATGATCTGGAAATAGCACAAGGGCTATACCAACTGAATAGATTAAATAAGAAAATTATTATTGTTTCGAAACCAAAAATATTTTTTGGTAAAATTGGCAACTTAATATACTCGTTTTTAATGCCAGTTCTGCATGCTAAATTTATAAAAAGAACAAGTTTTATAAAAACGAATCAATTCGATGGGAGTTGGTCTGCAATTATTGCAGCCAAACTATTTAAAAAACGGTTGATAATGAGAGCCGGATATATCTTAAGTCAATTAAATGATAAGGCAATTAATCATAACAAAATTAAGTCGATCATCTATAAAATTATCGAAAGAAGTGCCTGTAAAAATGCTGATCATATCATCGTCAGTAGCGAGCATAACAAAAAGTATTTGATTGATTTATATCATATTCAACCTAATCGGATTACAACAGTTTATAATTATATAGACATAAGCCTGTTTAATTCTAAAAATAGTGATCGTTACAAAGATCGATTATTATTTGTCGGTAGATTATCACCTGAAAAAAACTTACTGAACTTGGTCAAAGCATTAGAGGGGATGACCTTAACGCTTGATATTTATGGTGAAGGTTCATTAAAAGATAGTTTATACCAATTAGGATCACAGCTTCATGTCGACATTAACTTTATGGGTTCAATCCCAAATGCAAAAATGCCGGATGTATATAACAAGTATAAATTCTTTATTTTGCCATCAATTCACGAAGGAATGCCTAAGGTTCTTTTGGAATCAATGGCATGCGGGTGTATATGTATCGGAACGAATGTCGGTGGAATTTCCGAATTGATTCAAAATGAAAAAACGGGATATTTGATTCAGGGCACGAGTGAGACCGATATTCGTAAAACTCTAGAAAAAATAATGAAGAGTGATATTAAGTTAGATGAGATGGCCATATTAAGCACCATGAAAAATCATTCTGTTGAAACGATAATTGAAAAAGAGTACAAAATACTCAAATCTATTGTGTAATATAAATATACGTTATAATTAGTATTAAATGACTATTCCAATGATAACAGTTCTAATGTCGGTTTATAATGGTGAAGACTATTTAGTGACTGCTATAGAGTCAATTCTATTGCAAAGCTATCAAAATTTTAGTTTTATTATTGTAAATGATGCTTCTACTGATTCCTCTTTAGATATTATCAAAAACTTTCAACGTTCAAGTGATAAAATTATTCTAATTAATAACAAGAAAAATATTGGTCTAACCAAATCTTTAAATATTGCCCTTAAAGAAGTCCAGTCGAAATATGTTGCTCGTCAAGACTGCGATGATATTAGTGATATTCATCGATTTGAAAAACAGCTAAATTTTATGGAAACTCATCCAGAAATTAAACTACTGGGTACTCGGTATAACGAAATTGATGAAACAGGACGAATAATGGGGCCTCAATCGTTAAGATTTATTAAAGAATCAAAGGATATCAGAAAGAATATTCTTAGGTTTAATCCTTTTGCCCATGGCTCTGTGATGATTCGAACAGATATTTTAAAAGAAATGAACGGCTATAACGAGTTGTTTTTGTTTGCCCAAGACTATGAGCTTTGGTTACGTATTCTAAATGATCACAATGCTTGTAATCTGGATGATGAATTGATGAGTCGAAGAGTGACTCAAAATATTATTTCAATTAAAAATTTAGATAAACAGCGGGCTTATGTTGTAAAGGCTAAGTTAAAATATCTGAGGAGAATTAGATTAACGGATTGCTTTTTTCTCCTCAAAGATATCGCACGTATTGCAGAATTTAGAGTCAGTAAAAAGTTGTGGAGAAGGCATGATTAATATTTTAATGCTGAATGTAACATCGGAAACCGGCGGTGGTCCCATAGTCTGTGATATTCTTACAAAACAAGTCGATCCCCTTTCTTTTAAACTTTATTATGTCGCTACAGATAATGGTCCCTATTATGAAAAAATTAGAAAAAATGTGACTGCCATATTTGATATTAATTTAAGAAAAATTTCCATATCCAATTTAATCAAACTGATTAATCTTATTAAGACAAACAATATTGATATTATCCACTCGCATGGAAGGGCTGCAGGGGTTTACAGTCGAATATTAGGGATACTCCTTCGTAAGAAAGTGATCCATACATTCCATGGTATTCATTACAATAATTACAAAAACCTAATCAAACGAAAAGCCGTGATGGTGATAGAAAATATAATGGCTGCATGGTCCTACAACATATTTGTATCAAATGGAGAAAGAAAGTCAGCAGAAGAGATGGGCTTAACTAATTTTTTGAAAAGTAGCAGAACGATTCTAAATGGGATTGATCTGAAGCGGTTTGATAAAGTCAAAGAATCACTCTATAAAGAGAAAATCCAAATATTAACATTGTCTCAAATTAGTTATCATAAAGGATTAGATATTCTAGTCGATGCTGTAAAATATCTTGTGGAAAATGGTGTGACTAATTTCGAGATGATCATAGCCGGTGATTGTATCCCCCAAAATATTTCATTTAAAATGAGTCTGCAAGAAACAATCGATACATATCAGCTTCATCCCTACATCAAGTTAATTGGAATAGTTGAAAATTCAGAAGAAATATTAATGAAAAGTGATATCTATATAAGTGCGTCACGAGGGGAAGGTCTGCCTTTATCATTGATAGAGGCGATGGCCTCAGGAACATTGGTCGTGGCTTCAGACGTTGTAGGTAATAATGACATTATTAAAAATGGAGAGAATGGCTATTTGATTAGTATTAAAGATTTTAATAGTGAGTTAAAACAACTATTAGTTAATTATAGGCAGAATGAAAAAGAAAATTCAAAAATGATTTTCAAGGCAAAAGAAGACGTTAATGCTTACGATTCAATTCGTATGGTTAACGAATATGAAGTAGTATATAAAAAATTAATAATTAATAATTAAACCTCAAAAATCAAAGAGTTCTATAGTATAATTTAATTAAGTCAGCTTATTTTAATAAAAGTTGATGAATTTAATTTTTAGGGAAGAGGGGTAATGGTTATCAACACACGTTTGATAATTATTTCGTTTAGTTATGGTTGAACTTCCATTTATTGGTAAAATCACTTTCGAAGAATTTAATAAACGTTTTCCAATAAACGACTTTGGTATATCAATCCTTTTAGTTGCTGTTCTGGCAATTATGATTATTCCAATGCCGACCTTCCTTTTGGATTTGTTGATGGTCTTAAATATTTCAATAGGATTAGTTATTCTGTTGGTTGCAGTATTTCTAAATAAACCTCTAGAATTTGCCGCTTTTCCCTCAATTCTCTTAGTTACAACAATATTTCGTCTTGCGTTGAATATTTCATCAACGCGACTTATTCTCGGTCTTGGTGCTGATTTTGACGGAAAGGTAGTAAAAGCCTTTGCTGAGTTTGTTACTAAAGGAAACTTGGTTGTAGGAGGAGTAGCGTTTGGAATTATTACCATTGTTCAGTTCATGGTTATTACAAAAGGTTCGGAACGTGTTGCTGAAGTAGCCGCTCGTTTTACCTTAGATGCTATGCCTGGAAAACAAATGTCAATCGATGCGGATTTGAATTCTGGATTAATTGATGCTTCAGAAGCCAAGATAAAACGTAGTGAAATTCAGAAGGAAGCAACTTTCTTTGGATCTATGGACGGTGCTAATAAGTTCGTTCGAGGTGACAGTGTTGCCGGTATTATTATCGTTATTATTAATATTGTTGGGGGAATTATTATCGGAAGATTTCAACAGGGTCTTGAAATGGGTGAATCGCTGGAAACCTTTGCTAAGCTAACCATTGGAGATGGACTAGTCGGTCAGATACCAGCGTTGTTAATGTCGATTTCTACAGGTTTAGTTATTACAAAATCCGCTTCTGAAGAAAGTTTAGGTTCCGACATCGTTAATCAGATGTTAAAAAAACCAAATGTATTTATTTTTACTGGGATCATTTTGTATCTCTTTGCAATAGTTCCAGGTCTTCCCACAATTCCCTTTGGATTATTGGCAACTGGCTCAGTAGCACTCGGGTATTTTTTAATTAAGTCAGAAGCAGTTCAAGAAGAATCTGTTTCTGCCAGAGAAGAGCAAGCCGCTAAAGAAGCAATGAAAAAACCGGAAAATCTATTAGGAACACTTGCACTTGATCCTATTGCGTTAAAAACGGGTCGTAACCTTGTCCCTCTCATTGACCCTTCACAGAATGGTCCGTTGTTAGAGCGTATTACACTTGTTCGATATCAAATCGGACAAGACTTAGGGTTTGTTATTCCTGGCGTACGAGTTATGGATGATTTAAGTTTACCACCCAATCAATACCTAGTAGATATCAGAGGAACGAAGGTTGCGATTGGTGAAGGATACACAAATGCGTACTACGTTAAATTAAGTTTAGCTGAGTTAAAGGAAAAAGGCTTAGATGGAGAAGAAGTTACCGACCCGATTGATGGTGGTCGCGCTGTATGGGTGAATGCCGATTTTGGTGATCAGCTCCAGCAACTAGGACTACCTGTTAAAACAATTGTTGATTATATTTCAGATCATTTTACCGAGGTAATTAAGCGATATGCAGATGAAATTATGACACGCCAGAATGTTCAGGCTCTTCTTGAACTAGTAAAAAATTCAAATGCTGCAATTGTTCGTGAGTTAGTTCCAGACATGCTTTCCTTAGGGCAAGTTCATAAGGTGCTTCAGAACTTAGTCAGGGAAAGAATTAGTATTCGAGACCTATCAACCATATTAGAACGATTAGCAGATTATGCCCATGTATCAAGAGATACCAATTTGCTTGCAGAATATATCAGGCAATCGTTATCAAGACAGATTTGCGGTCAATTTGCCGATAGTGAAGACACTTTAACCGTGGTTACTATTGATCCACGGTTGGAAGAAGTTATGATTAGTGCCATACATCAAAGTGAATATGGTTCGTTTCTTGCCTTGGAGCCAGGAACAGGTGAAAAGGTGCTGAGCCAACTTAAAGAACATTTAAAAAATTTCAATAAGCTGAAAAAAATGCCAATTTTGCTGTGTTCACCAAGATTAAGGCCACATTTTAAACGATTTATTGAGCGCAATTACCCAATGTTTCATGTTCTTTCTTACAATGAAGTAGTGCCACAAATTAAAGTCCAATCCATTGGGATAATCAATGAATAAAATTAAATATAAATAATTGAAATATTGAAAAAATGGGTACGATATACTATTGTAATAAGTAAGATATGATAGGAGTTAATTAAGATGAACAAATACCTAAATAATTTTGAAATGAACCGTGAGAATGAAGATATCCCATTATCTGTGTTATTTTCTGATAGTAGCAGTTTAGAGCAAAGCACCTATCATTCAAAAGAGGAAAAGTTAAACGCGTTTATTAATTTATGTAAAAACACAAGCGGGAAAGACTTATCTCAAACGAATATAATTCAAAGTGTTGTGCAAAATGCATTATTAATTGAATTCGGAGAAAAAATTCTAAAAGATAGGGATATGGTAAATACCATAAGCCAATCGATTAATACAGAACTAATATTAAAAGAAGAAGTTCTAAATTTCGCATTTAAACATTTTCAACAAATAAGAATTGATTCAGCTCTTATTAATTAAATAATAATCTGTTATTATTAGTAAATGACCAAGAGTTATGGAGCGATATCACGTAAAGAATTAAGTGGGTGGGGAGATTCTGTATCGTCACTTACTAAAGATATTAAGGTTGAAGATTTATCAAACCTTATAGATCCTGCGCTTGAAGAAACCTATAGAGGGGAAATACTTATTTATATTCAAAATATTCTACAGGGACTTCACTTAGAGGATCATACCGTTATTCAACGGAAGTATAATGTTATAGAGGAAGATACTGTTATTGTTTATGAATTTCTTTGGAAAATACTGCTCAGAAGAGCACTTAAAAAATTATCAAATTTGATTTCAGAATGAGTACAATAGATAGAGACAAATTAAATATTATAGTAAGCGACTTAAAGGATTACCTAATCCATCATTATTCTGAGCTGATTTTTGGAGAATTTCAGCACAAAATAGATATGTTGGTAATGAATTACAGTCGAAAACTTCCAAGTTTTATAAAATATAGCGAGCATGATGATCTTTTAAGTATTGCTCGAATCGAGTTTATTCAAACCATTCGATCTTGGGATCCAATTAGTAATCCAGCGGTTTGGCCATTTGCCTATTCTCGAATTAATGGTGCAATGCGCGATCATATACGGTATTTAACAAAGGCTGATCCAAGTCGTCTTTATAATTGGATAGCGGATGCGGCTTATATGTATTTAGCAATTAATAACAATAGAACCGAATTCGCTTCAAAAGTCGAAGATGGCGTTGTGCTTAAAGAAGCGATGAAGCAACTGACAGAAATGGAACAAAAGGTTATCAAATTAAAAAGCGTTAAAGATTTAACCCTCAATGAAGTTGGAGAAAACGTCGGGTTATCTGAGTCCCAAGTTTCACGTATTTATCGAACTGCTATAGAAAAACTTAAAAAGATCCTTTCCTAATATTGGCAGTTTCCCCGAAACTCGTTATAATAACCATGTTATTAAAGTAAGATGTGTATGTTTTTATATAAAACGGTTATTAGGGAGACGTTATGAAAGGAATTATTTTAGCTGGAGGAACTGGTTCTCGCCTTTTCCCTTTAACAAAAGTGACAAATAAACATCTTCTTCCCATTGGGAAAGAACCCATGATTTTTCATCCGATTAAACGAATTCTTGAAACAGGTATTGATGAAATTCTTATCGTAACAGGTTTGGAACACATGGGTGCGTTTGTGAATCTTCTCGGTTCTGGTAAAGACTTTAATTGCAAATTTACATATAAAGTCCAAGATGAAGCCGGAGGAATTGCTCAAGCATTAGGACTTGCAAAAAACTTTGCAGGTAATGATGATGTATTAGTGATTCTCGGGGATAATATTTTTAATTCAAATATTTCTGAGCACATTAAATCGTTCAACTCAGGAGCAACCATTTTTATACAAAAAGTGAATGATCCTAGTAGATACGGAGTCCCAATTCTACAAGGTAAAAATATTATTGCGATAGAAGAAAAACCAGCTAATCCAAAATCGGATTTTGCTGTAACTGGAATTTATATTTATGATCAACAGGTTTTTGATTTTATAGAAAACTTAAAACCTTCAGCTCGTGGAGAATTAGAGATTACAGATGTTAACAATGCTTACATCAAAGAGAAAAAACTAACCTATGCCGTGTTAGATGGAGAATGGACCGATGCAGGGACATTTGAGTCTTATTATTATTCAAATCAAATGGTACATGATTTAAATGAACCTAAATAATAAAACAGTTTTAGTGACTGGTGGCGCTGGGTTTATAGGCTCTAATTTTATACTGAATACTCTTAATAAAAATAAAAAGGCTTTTATCATTAATTTAGATGATTTAACGTATGCTGGTAATTTAAAAAATTTATTATCGATAGAAGGTAGTCCAAGGTACAAATTTATTAAAGGAAATATATCAAATAAATTACTAGTAGAAAAAATATTCGCTGGTAAATTAGAATCACGAGGTATCCCAGTTCCAGAAATTGTTGTTCATTTTGCGGCAGAATCACATGTGGATAGAAGCATTGATGATGCATCTCCATTTATTCAATCAAATATTGTTGGAACACAAGTTCTTTTAGACATGGCAAAAAAATATTGGAAGTACAAAGATCAAGAGGTTCTGTTTGTCCATGTATCAACAGATGAAGTATATGGAACTTTAGGCTCACAAGGTTTTTTTACGGAATCGAGTCCTCTTCAACCAAATTCTCCATACT
>MFRH01000039.1:0-7683 GCA_001783275.1 Candidatus Margulisbacteria bacterium GWF2_35_9 | reverse complement strand
AACTATAATAACAAGGTGTTCAAATAACTATGGGCCTTATCAGTTCCCGGAAAAATTAATCCCATTACTAATAAATAATATTTTAAATAAGAAAAGTTTGCCGGTATATGGCAAAGGTCTAAATATTAGGGACTGGTTATATGTTGTCGATCATTGCGATGCGATTGAATCTGTCATAAAAAACGGAAAAGCGGGAGAGGTTTATAATATTGGTGGCAATAATGAGTGGGCAAATATAGATATTGTTAACCATATATGCAAAATAATGGATAAAAAAATGAATTGGGATTTTGATAGTTCAAGTCTCATCACATTTGTTTCGGATCGACCGGGGCATGATTTAAGATATGCAATTGATGCATCTAAGATAAAACATGATTGTGGATGGGTTCCTAGCTATGATTTTTCTGTAGGTATTGAGAAAACCATTGATTGGTATTTATCAAATCAAGAATGGCTTTCAGAAGTGACATCTGGTCAGTACAAGCTTTATTATGACAAGTTTTATCAGCAAAGTATAAGCTAATGAAAAAGATTATTTTCGGTGGAAGTTTCGATCCAATTCATCTGGGACATTTAAATATTGCAAATCGGGCACTTGCCTTTTCAGACAATGTTGTGTTTGTTCCTTGTAATATAAATCCACTAGGTAAAAAGCCACAAGCATCTTCAAAAGATCGCCTAAAAATGCTTGAAATAGCAACGAAAAATGAAAAAAGATTTTCCATTTCAGATATTGAAATAAAAAGACGAGGAAAATCATTTACGATTGATACTATCAATAGTTTGATGGATGGAAATGAAAAAATTGGCTTATTATTAGGTTACGATTCATTTCTGTCGATTGATCAATGGAAAAATACCGAAGAGATACTAAAAAAAACGAAGCTATTTATTTTTAAACGACCGGGTATTAATATCGATAGAGTTAAAGAATTATTAAAATCGCAATTACTCAAAAAAGCTGATTATGAGTTAATCGATGAAAAAAGTTTCAACATTTCGTCCACACAGGTTAAGATATATGCTTATTTAAATGAGGATATCAGCTGTTTTATACCTGCGGATATTGCTGAGTATATAACGGCTAAAAAACTTTACCAAATTAAAGAAGAAATTCCTTCTTTGCATCATGGTTAAAAAAAAGGAGACAATATGATAGAAATAACAGCTGAAATAATTAAAGGACATGGATTATCTGTGGATGAATATGAAGGAATTAAAAAATTAATAAAACGTGAACCAAATATTACCGAACTTGGTATGTTTTCTGTTCTTTGGTCTGAGCACTGCAGTTATAAAAATTCAAAGATTCAACTCAAAAAATTTCCGACCACTGGAAAACATGTTTTGCTTGGACCTGGAGAAAATGCAGGTATTGTTGATATAGGCGATGGCTTAGCTGTTAGTTTTAAGATAGAGTCCCATAATCATCCAAGTGCGATAGAACCCTATCAAGGTGCCGCAACCGGCGCAGGTGGGATTATACGAGACATTTTTTCAATGGGTGCACGGCCTGTGGCGTGTTTAGATTCATTGAGATTTGGTGATATAAAAAAAGATAAGAAAAGCAGGCATTTATTTGAGTATGTCGTGAAAGGGATCGGCGATTATGGAAATTGCGTCGGAATTCCTACTGTTGCTGGCGAAGTTTATTTTGAGGATAGTTATCAAGATAATTGTCTAGTCAATGCAATGTGTGTCGGTGTTGTCCAGTCGACTGATAAGATAATAAGTCCACTTTATGGCCCAATTGTAAAAGGGATTGCAAAAGGTGAAGGAAACCTTGTGTTATATGTTGGTGCATCTACTGGTAGAGATGGTATTCATGGGGCAACGTTTGCTTCTGTTGAGTTAAGTGACAAAAGCACTGAAAAGAAGTCGTCAGTCCAGGTTGGTGATCCATTTCAGGAAAAATTATTGGTTGAAGCGTGTTTAGAAATCCTGAAAACGGATTGTGTGATTGGGATGGGAGATATGGGCGCAGCTGGACTTACCAGTTCTCTTAGCGAAATGGCAACTCGGGGTGGACATGGAGTTGAGATAGAAATTTCATTGGTTCCAAGAAGAGAAGAAAAAATGACACCCTATGAAATTCTTCTATCTGAGAGTCAGGAACGAATGGTGGTTATTATTGAAAAGGGCAAGGAAAATACTGCATTTGAGATTTTTAAAAAATGGGGATTGCATGCAGTTGTTATTGGTAAAGTAACAAATGATAATATGTTTAGAGTACTTGAAAATGGAAAGGTTGTCGCGGAAGTTCCTGCAACGGCCCTAACAGATGATGTTCCCCAATATGAGCGCCCTGCAAATAAGCCTAAATATCTATCGGATGTTAACACGTTAAACCTAAATAATATTAAGGATATAACTCCTATTAATGCAAATAAAGTACTAGCTGACCTTATAGCAGAACCTAATATTGCGTCAAAAAAGTGGGTATATGAGCAATATGATCATATGGTTCAAACGGGAACAGTTATTCCTCCCGGAAAAGGAGATGCCGCTGTTATTGATATCAAAGATACAAATAAACGACTTGCGGTTAAAACAGATGGCAATGGCCGATATGTTTATTTAAATCCCTTAGTCGGAGGAAAAATCGCTGTGGCCGAGGCTGCAAGAAACGTGGCTTGTACTGGAGCTAATCCAATTGCAATGACGAATTGTTTAAATTTTGGAAATCCTGAAAAGCCTGAATCATTCTGGCAGTTTAAACAAGCGGTTGAAGGAATGGCTGAGGCATGTAAGGTTCTTGATACGCCGGTTATTAGCGGGAATGTATCGTTATATAATGAATCAGAGAATGGATCGATCTATCCAACGCCTGTCGTTGGTATTTTAGGACTATTTGATAGGAAAGTCGAACCCATGACATTTTCATTCAAAAACTCTGGCGATCTGATTTATTTAGTGGGTAGTGAAACTCTGAATGAAATAGGTGGAAGTCAGTATTTAAAGACCATCCATGGCCTAATAAAAGGAGATGCTCCAGAAATAAATCTTCAGACAGAATATTCCTTGCAGCAGAAAACAATTAAATCGATTAAGAATAAATGGGTAAATTCTGTGCATGATGTATCTGATGGAGGGCTTGCCGTTGCTTTGATTGAGTGTTTAAGCTTCACTGGAAAAGGTGCTGACGTAAATGTAAATTCGAAAGAAGGTCTTAGAAATGATTGCTTGTTATTTGGAGAAACACAAAGTAGAATTGTATTCTCTGTTGATAGAAACAACCAAGAGAAGTTCGAAGAGTTGTTCAGCGGACTCAGCATTTCCTGTATAGGAACAGTTTCAAACAGTAATAAACTACAAATGAGTATTAATAATGAAATATTTATTGATGCCGACGTAGAAATCCTAACGAGAGCATATGATACAGCAATAATAAACATCATGAAGGAAGTCTAAATGTGTGGAGTATTTTCTATAAGATCTAAGAAATTGAATGTGGCTCAAGCCACTTATTTCGGCTTATATGCTCTGCAGCATAGAGGCCAGGAAAGCGCTGGGATTGCTGTTAGCGATGGTAAAAGATTGAAAAATGTTAAAAATGTCGGATTAGTATCCCAAGTATTTAATAAAGAAATATTAGAGGATCTAAATGGATTTATTGCAATTGGTCATGCAAGATATTCAACAACTGGATCAAGTAATTTAGCCAATGCTCAACCCTATGTTGCATCGTTTCACGGAGAAGATGTTGCGATTGCCCATAACGGGAATTTATTAAACACAGATGTGTTAAGGCAAGAATGTGCTTCCAAGGGATTTAAATTTGTTGGAACATCAGACACTGAAGTCATTGCTGCATTAATCGAACAATCTAAAAAAGAAACTCTTGAAGAAGCAATAATTGATATGATGCATACCGTCGTTGGTGCATATTCGTTAATATTTCTATATAGAGATAAAATGATAGCGGTTCGAGATCCTCATGGTATTAGGCCATTGGTGGTTGGAACAGTTGAAGATGGGTTTGTTATGGCTAGTGAGGATTGTGCTTTTAGTGTTGTAGGTGGCAAGATGCTTAGAGAAGTGATGCCAGGAGAGATTTTTATTGTTGATGAAAAGGGCACCCATTCGCAAATGCTTCTAACAGAAACAGAAAGAAGGGGGTTTTGTTCTTTCGAATATATATATTTTGCAAGACCTGACTCTGTATTTAATAATAAGAGTTTATATTCAATTCGGGTTAAAATGGGACGAAACTTGTACAGAGAAAACCCAGTCGAAGCGGATGCTGTTATCAGCGTGCCTGATTCCGGTACTCCTGCGGCCATTGGGTATAGCAGAGAAAGCGGTATCCCATTTGCTGAAGGCCTTATTAAGAATCGGTATATTGGACGAACGTTTATTCAACCAGATCAGTTGTTAAGAGAAGTAGGGGTTAAGCTTAAACTTAATCCAATCGTGGATGCTATTAATGGAAAGAAGATTATTATTGTAGATGATTCAATCGTAAGAGGAACAACCAGTAAGAAAATTGTTAAATTACTACGAGACACTGGGGTAAAAGAAGTTCATTTTCGAGTAAGTTCTCCTAGAGTTATGAATCCATGCTTTTATGGAATAGATACTGCTAGTAAAAAAGAGTTAATTGCAGCCAATATGAGCCTTGATGAAATTAGGGAAGAGCTAGATGTCGACTCGATAGCGTATCTGTCTTATGAAGGGTTAATAAATGCAATCCATTTGCCAAAAGAACAGTTGTGTCTTGCATGTTTCGATGGGAATTATCCTGTTAGTGTTTCCGATCAATTAAAAAGATCTAAACATTTGTTTGATGACAATGGCCCCCGTAGCTCAGTTGGATAGAGCAGTTCCCTCCTAAGGAAAAGGTCAGCGGTTCAATTCCGTTCGGGGGCGCCAAATTCAGCCTGCGTAAAAAGAATTATATCGATTCAAATTGATTATTCAGTTTCACAACAATATCGTCTATCTCAATTAAATTTTCTTGTATCATTTCTAAAGATGTTGCCATTTCTTCAGTGATTGAATAAGTTTCTTCAGTTGAAGCACTATTGTCTTGTGATATTTCTGCTATTGCATGTATTTTGGTGTTGGCTCTTTCATATTTTGTGCTCATTATTGTCGCTGATATTTGATTGATATCGGATATTTCTTTTGCTTTAGTAATTCGGCTGACTATGTGTTTTGAGTTAGAAACGATCTCGTCAATATTCTCAGCATTGTGCTGGCTAATAGTGTTAATATTGTTTAGGTTATCCAAAACTTTTTTACTTGAATTTTTCATTTTTTTGGAAGAGTCCAGTATCTCTCGAACTTGTTCAAGTGCATTTTTTGTTTCACTGACTATTGAGTCAAAGGATTCTTCAATATGCAGGATCATATCAAACCCCTTTAGAACTTCTGCTGTTCCGTGGACCATTGAAACTGATAATTCCTTTGTTGCCGTCTGAATATCGTCGATAGTGCTATTGATTTGCTTAGTAGATGAAATAGATTTTGTTACCAGATTTTTCACTTCTCCAGCAACAACAACGAATCCTTTCCCGTATTCACCAGCGCGTGCTGCTTCAATCGATGCATTAAGTGATAATAAGTTGGTTTGTTTGGATAGGTTATTTATTATTTGTAAAATATCTTCAATTTGTTTTGATCGGTCATTAAGTCGATTTATAATGTTTGAAATCCCAGCTGCAGTCTCTTTTATTTTAACCATACCTTCTTCAGCTTCGTTTATTATAACATCGCCTTCTTTGGCAATACTCGCGATTGAGCTCGATGTGTTTGAAATGTTTGATGACTGTGTCGAAATAAAATCTATAATTGAAATCATATCTTTAATTAGTTTTTTTGTTGATTGGAGATGCTCTGATTGTTTTGTGATATTTTCCAATTGTTCAATGATATAGTGATGGTTTTGATAAACAGTGTCAGATACAAGTTTTAATGATTCAGCATGTGTGATTTGTTCTGTTGTTACAGAGTCAATAATATTCATGAACGAGTCCATATCTTGATTTAATTCAGAGATATGTTCAAATTGTGAATTTGTTTTTTCTGCAACATAGTTTGCAGAAGATGATGTGGCTTTAATTCCTTTATTTGTATCTTGAACTTTTAAAGATAATTCCTTGATTTTTAAAGAGATTTTTAGCGATAGAGTTTGTATTAAATCAACATATGAATTATTGTCGGATGTAGATGAATCTAAATGTTTATAAGCAATTTGTATCCTTTTAAAACTTTCTTTGTTTTTTATTAACAACTGACTTATTTTATCAAATAAGCCGATACATAGAGCAATAATAAAAATGGAACTACTCACTTCAATGCCAGTGTATATCAGGGAATAGTTATAAGGGATTAACCCAAGATAAGATAAACTGGTGGCTAAAATGATGACTAATAATCCTGAAAGGCCAATTAAATAAAATTTTGCAGGTCGTGATGTTTTAAATAATAAAGCACTGATTATTGATACTGATAAAATGGATACAATGACGTAAATTAAAGCGATAATGACAGCCTGAGAATAATTTATAAAGAAAAAACTAATTAATAATGGAATGGCTACTATCGAAGTATAAGTAGAAAATCGATCACAAAAGACTTGGTTGGACAAAAGACTTAAATACTTTTTAGTAAACAAAACTAATAAACTTCCAGTAATAATGAGAAATATTGGTATTGAAGAATTGTTTAGTAATAATAAGTATAGACTTTGTGAATTATTGTTGCTGATTGAAAATTGAAGTAGTGCATATGAGATTATGAATGCAGAAAAATAGAGATAAACATTATCTCTTGTTGGTAAAAATAAAAGTAAATTAAATACAATCATAATAAATAATAATCCAATATATAAACCATTCAATAATGTTTTGGTGTTAATAAGCTTGATTAATTCAGTCTTTTCCCATAGCACAACGGGTAAACTTAAATAGCTGAAATTTTTTACATGAATATAATAAGTGTTTAGTCCCTTTGGAATTGTAATGGGAACAATAACATTAGTTGATTTGATTTGACGATTATTGTAAGGACGTTTGGCCCCTGTAGTTATTTTTTTGAACTTACCTTCAGTAGCCGGTACATAAATGTCAACATAATCCAAATACGGATATTGAATGTCAAGGTAGTATTCAGATTCATGATTATTATTATTGATTATTTTAAATCTGAACCAGTATGCAGATTTTGTGAAACCAAAGTTCGTTTTATTCTTTCTAATATTTTTATATTTATTTTCAGAAAACTCATTAGAAATGGTTTGAAAATTAAGTCCCACATCTTTATCCTCGATGTAATCCAAGTATTTTGATATTGAAATTTTACTTTTAGTATCATTAAAATCTATTGTTTTGTTACAAAAGCTTGTTGATATCAAAATACTAATAAATAACAGTTTGATTGTTTTCAATATTACCCCTTAACCCTTTGTTGATGTAAACAGGTTTATAGTTTCATTTTATAGTAATAAATCGTATTAATTAAGTATAAAACGAAAAAGACCCAATTTTTATTCTATATGCCATGAAACTTCATAAAACACAATTTAAAATATGATAAAATTTAAATTGCCATATGACTTAATAATAATCATAATATAACAATAATAAAATGCTTAATGAAAAGGTTTATTTTAATAATCACTAGGCATTATTAACCATTATATTCGAAGGGAGTTTAAGAATGAAAAGAGTATTTAAT
>MFRH01000038.1 GCA_001783275.1 Candidatus Margulisbacteria bacterium GWF2_35_9 | reverse complement strand
ACAGCTGGTTCGCCTTCACATCAACATAAAAAAAACATTTGCCACGATCACAAAAAAATTGCCACCCATCACGTCAAGCATCATGGATCTTATTCACAACCATATGCCCTTTGGTTCTTATCCACAACAATTTGCGCTTAACGTAGAACATCTTAACAAAGAAGAGCCATCATTTACTTGTACGGTTGTCAAAGAATCTGAAGCCATTTTTAACGGAATTCAAGATGCTGTGCTTTCATACTTTGACCATAAAAACCTACACATTCGTAATCAAAGGGAAGATCAAGCGATCTTTAATTGCCCACAAACACCAATCTTCATCACCGTGGACAAAACCAGTGTCACTATCACCGCCTACCCACAAAGTCGCCAAGACCTCATGTATCCAAATCAATGGGAAAATCCTGTGGATTTGCCACGCTGGTTCCGCATCGCAAGCACAGGCATTCCGTATGTCATCATTGCAGGTAATATTTTGCACACAAAATCATCCAATTATTTTTTACCACATGGCAACACCTGCTTTGACCATGATGGTACAATATATTGTTTACTAACGCCTAATACGTGTTTCAATCAAGACAATAGCACCACGTGCTGCCTTCCGGAAGGTGGTGCAGCAAATATCCAAAATGGTGTGCTCTACATAGCACCACACAATGGCTCATTGGACTGCACAAGCACGAGCCCTGTTCCCTATCAACAACCATGCGCTAAAGACATAAAACTATTGGCATTATCCAATAAATAATAAAAAAAAAGGTTATTATGAAAAAAATAGTTATTTCACTCACCCTTATCGCCAGCTCACTTGCAACAGAAGCATTCGGCCTGACGATGCCGTTTGGCGCACCGGCAATGCGCCCGCCTGTTTTCAACACGTCAAATCTGGCGCCAATGTGTCCAGCAAACCAAAGATCATTCATGTTGCCAACAAGATCGCCAAACTCCTACGAGTACCCTACGTTTAACACTACGCAAGAAAATATCGTCGATGCTTATTTGTACAACATCGCCCAGGTGCAAGGCTATGGTTACAAAACAGCAAACCTTGACAAACTGAGCAATCTTGTCCAAAATTCTGAACTTCAGACAAAGCTAAAGCATCTAGGTTGCACGGCACAGGTACCCGCATTTATGGGTATAGCATCCCCAGACATAGTTGCGTATCTTGGCGCACATGGTATCAACCTCACTTTCGAGTGGGCAAAAATTGTTGAAACCATTCCCAGCGATATACAACTCAATGCATTTGAAACTAAGAAGCTGCCAGAACATTTTACACAGGCTACACAAGTACTTGGTCAACAATTAAAAACATTTTTTGATCAACAAGCCGCAGATTTTAACGTTGGATTTTTTGAAAAATGCCGGCAGTATTTTTTTGGTTCTTCATCATTTTTTACCGACAAAAAATTTCTTCATTTTCTTGAAGCAGCACAAAAAAATGGCCAAACATTAATCGTCCGCAGTACCGGCATGGAAGACAAAAAAGATCTTGCTAATGCTGGCGGTAACGATAGCATCAAAAATGTACAACCAACTATTCCTGATGTTTTTAAAGCCATGGGACAAGTTATTGCATCATACTTTAGTGATAAATCTTTCAGTCAACGGTTAGCTGCCGGCGACCAAACAATTTTTACCTTACCACCTACCCCAGTACTTTTACAAGTAATGGTCACAACACCTCAACGCCCTGTTGAATGTGTTATTCACACAACAGAAAGCCCAACTCCAAAGCTAGCCTCTCTCAACTGTGGATACAGCGTTGTAGATAGCGGCCCCGCCGACCTATGCTTTCATTTTCATACTGGGCAAGGGCATTGCATTCGCATCAATACTATTGAACATTTACCTAACACTGTTCGCCAAGCGCTTACCGAACTTGCTCGACACATAGAACAACACTATCAACGACCAACCGACATTGAGTTACTCGTTACCCAACGCGATGGTAAATATGTTATTTCGATTGTCCAAGCGCGTCCGATTAATCTACCAAAAAACCAAAACCAACCAAGTTTTGTTACCAATCTTACAACTATTCCAGCGGAAAATAAAATCAATGGAGAAACCATTGTGCCTGCGGGCTCAATGGTCAAAAAAATTAATAACCAAAATCAGCTTATTATTGCTCAGGATCTTGATAGTGCGCTTGAAATTTATTTAGGCTCAACGCAAGATAAAGACGCTGTTCAAGCAATTATCGTTAAAGGTCATGCAGAACCAAATTCACACCCAGCAACTACCTTTGCCAGCGAAGGCAAATTAGTTATGATTGCCAATGATTATGAAAAACTTTCGCAATGGCACGCCCAAGCTTGTAATCTTTATCTTGATCCTCAACAAGGGCTCATTATCAATGCCAACGAACAAGCGATAACCATCAATAATGGTTACACCGCCCACCCAATGCCCAAGCACATTACCATAGAAAGCGTACCGCATATAGAAGTGCCATTTACCGTAAAAGATTATTTACCAATCGGCGGTATCGGCAGTATGATGGCATGGATTTAAATAAAAGGAAAAACCGGCACCATGCTTGCCTTGTGGTTATTAATGAACAACCCAAATATGACCGTAGATGAAGCTATTCAATTTGTTCGTTCGCACCGGCCAGGTTCGATTAACCCTGGAACGCAGGAAGAATTTTTGAGAAATTTTAGATCGATGTAAGTTATACACATTGGAGCTGCTCTGGGAGCAGCTCCAATGTGTAGGTCAAGTCTCAATCCCAAAACGAACGTGATTTTACACGCTACTTTTTGATTATCGTTTTTTTTGTAACAGCTTTTTTTGTACCCATTGTGCGCGATGGTTTCTTTTTCTTTGACGCTGCTTTTGCAGCTCGCTCAGCAGAATACGAACCTTTTTCGATGACTCTTTCACCTTCTTGAACTTCAAATTTCCAAGCCATCTGTTTGCCTTGGAATGCAATTCCTATCTTGCAAATACGCTTAATGCCACGTGTTTGCATCACTACATCGTAACGATTAATCTTAATCTGATCAAACGCAGCTTTTGCCCATGTTGACAACGCTCCTTTTTCCATAAGTTTACGACGTTTAAATTCTATGATCATCCCCACTTTATTAGGATCTTTGGGTATAATACACAAATCGTACCTTCCATAACCACTTTCACGATTTGTGGTAATCTCATGCGTATCGGCAAGGCTGACCAAAATACCAAGTGTAAACGCCTGATACACATTTTCGCCATCGTCGCCGATATCAAAAAAACTCATACTCGCAAGTACATTATCATGAAATAACATCAAAAATCGTTTGGGTGCTCCATCATCAATGCCGTCAACCATTTCATCGAATTTTGCACGATTCATTTTTGCATTATTAAACCATGCAATGATCATTTTTCTTAATGAACTTTTTACTTCCACGTTTGGGGCTATCAATTCTGCTGTGGTTTCACCAACCATATCTAAACGCGTTTTCCACGTTAAATATCCAGTGAAAACTAAAAAAGACCACATTGAGCTTGAATCACTATAAACATCCCGAAAAACAATCGCATCATCAATACGCTTAGTAGCAGTTTTGCCCTCTAAGATGTTCATTAAATCTTCTTTGTCTTGCGCGCTGGCATGCCGCATTGTTTCTTGTATTAAAAAATGTCCACCCGTATTAATCCAATGCGTGCCTAATTTTTTCTTGCTAATACACTCGATAATCGACCATGGATTATAAACACGCAAAAAAGATTCATCATCATCTTCATGTTGTATCGAACCAACACGATATCCATTGTACCACTCGCGTACCGTTTCAAGCTTAATGGGAACGTTAAAATACGAAAAAATTTGTTCAACTTCATCTTCCAAAAAACCAAATTTATCTGCAAATCGATCGGTCAACATTGAATAGGTTGCAACATTATTCATCCCGGAAAAAATACTTTCTTTTGCAACGCGCAAGATGCCAGTAATAACCGAAAACTCAAGATAATTGTTGTCTTTTAGTCCCGCACAAAAAAAGCTGTACATAAAATTTTTTATTTCTTCGTAATAATCAAACTCAAATCCAGCTTGCATTGGCGCATCATATTCATCAATAAGAATAATTGGTTTTTGTTTATGAACTTTAAATAATAGTTCTGCTAACATTTTTAACGCTTTTTCATAATCATTTTGATCAGCTTTTTGCGAAATAATAGATGTGAAACAATTCTTTTCAAATTCGTCAAGCGCTTCATGTTCTAGAACATATTTATGATTTTTATACTCATCGATAATAATACCTATGATTTTTTTATAACATCCGCTCCATGTGCTATCTTTAATTCCTTTAAATGTAATAAAAATAACAGGAAACTTTCCTTGCAAATTCATAATTTCGGGATATTTACTAACAGCAAGACCATCGAACAAATAGCGATGATTAGGCTGAACTGGATGCTTTTCAAAAAAATACTTAAGCATCGTCATATTCAATGTTTTACCAAAACGACGAGGACGAGGAATGATTGTAACCTTGTCGCCACTTAATTTTAAAAGCTCATAAATAAACATTGTCTTATCAACGTAATAATAATTTTTTTCGATGATTTCTTTAAAATCATGAACACCTAGGCTCATTATTTTTTGTTCCATGTCAGCAATCCTCTTTACGTTTTAGGCACAGCTTCTTACACCATCTAAAGTCGATAACCCATATGTATTCAACATATCACATATTCACGCAGTTGCCTACTCAACTACATACTACAGAAAGCTCATAAATTAAAAATAAAAAGCCCGGCAAGGCTGTAATCTTGCCGGGCTTTTTATTTTTTTTAATAATCTAAATAATCGGCGTTACACCATAGGCATTTCGCCAGACATATCACCAGTACTCATACCCATTTCTCCAGCAGGAACGGCAATATCCATCCCCATGCTCATATCAGCAGTAGGAGCTGGCGCTGGTAAAGGCATTTGCATACCCATATCACCTGACGGCGCATCTACCGGCGCTGGCGCAGGCATCGTAGGAGCTGGCGTTACCGCTGGAGCAGCAACCGGAGCAGGTACTACAGGCGCAGGTGTTGGAGCAGGCATTTCGGGCACAGGCATTTCTGCCGGCGCTTGCATCACAAGGTCTGGCGCAGGAACTTCCATCATCGTGCCCATGTCAGTAACTGGGGCTTCAGGTTCTTGCATGCTATCTTCCATGCTAGGTTCTGGCATTGCAATAGGTTCTTCTTGCGGTGCTGACGCTTGCATACCCATATCTATAACTGGCGCAGGAGCTGCCATAGTAACTTCTGGTGCTGGAGTTGCGCTTGGAGCAGGGGTTGCATCAGGAGTTGGCATGCTCATATCCATAGCAGGAGCCGGAACTGGCTCACTTACAGAAGGCGCTGGTGATGCCACAGGTGCCACCGCAGAACTTTCTACAGGAGTAGCACTTTTGTGGGTACCTTGAATAGATTTTTCATGTTTTTTTTCAAAAACATCAGTGGCATGCTTTACCGCATCCAAACGCTGTTTAATGTCATCCCATGTAGCAAATTCACTCGAAGCCAAAAGATCAAGATACGGTGATTTAAGAATATTTTTAATATCTTTAGTAAGATCTTTGCCAACCTCATTCTCATCATGAATTACCGCTGGTTTAGACTTTTTAAACGTAAATCCACCACACACCAATGTCTGCAAACCAAACGCGGGAACCAGAATCATTACTATTCCCAGAGTTTTTTTCAACGTACTCATTGAATCTCCTTTTTATTTTTTATATCCCCAAAGACCCCACACCTCTCGTATTCTGTTTTTATTCTAATAAAGTTCGCAAAAAAGAGTCAACAAATAGAAAATTAATCCCCAAAAAGAATATTAAAACCACCCTCTTTGAATTACCCAAGCAGCACACCTATAAAACTCATATCCCACTAACCAATCCGACGTTCAATCTCTAAAAGACGATTATATTTGGCAATGCGCTCTCCACGCGCTGGAGCCCCTGCCTTAAACTGCCCCGCCCCGGTGGCAAAAACTAAATCCGCAATAAATGGATCATTTGTTTCACCTGAGCGATGCGAAATAATTGTTTTGTACCCAGCACCTTGGGCCAATTTAATTGCTTGCATCGTTTGCGTTAAGGTTCCAATTTGATTAGGTTTTATAAGAACAGCATTGGCAACATGCTTATCAATACCTTGTTGAATAAACTGCGGATTGGTTACAAAAATATCATCACCCACCAATTGAACATCGCTCCCAAGCTGCTGAGTTATACGTTGCCACCCATCCCAATCTTGCTCATCAAGTGCATCTTCAATAGAAAAAAGAGGAAACTGCACGCACAAATCAGCATACAAATCGATCAAACCTTGATCTTGTAATTCTTTTCCCCCGAGAATATACCGTTGCTTTTCATGATCATAAAATTGAGAAGCTGCAACATCAAGTGCAAAAACAATATGTTGATGCGAATACCCTGCACGTTCCACCGCCTGCATCAAAAGATCCAGCACTATGTATTCACTTTTTTTGGTACTATGCAAAACAGAGGCAAAGCCACCCTCGTCACCCACCGTAACGGCAAGTCCATGTTTTTTCAAAACGTCTTTGAGCGCATGATACACTCCCGATGCAATAATTAACGTTTCTTCGATTGAAGGCTGGCTCACCGGCATAATCATAAATTCTTGAAATGGCACACCATTATTACCGTGCGCCCCACCGTTAAAAATATTAAAAAGGCAATACGGCATTGACGGCGCAAAA
Organism: Candidatus Margulisbacteria bacterium GWF2_35_9; assembly: GCA_001783275.1. Classification (GTDB taxonomy): domain Bacteria; phylum Margulisbacteria; class Riflemargulisbacteria; order GWF2-35-9; family GWF2-35-9; genus GWF2-35-9. The sequence continues at coordinate 18,117 of MFRH01000038.1, read as the reverse complement.
GAATAATACTGCGCCAAAAACTCATACAACTCCAACCCATGAACCAACGCCTGGGCACGAGCCACCGCCAAACTCACCGCAAGAATAGCATTAGCACCCAATTTCGATTTTTGCGATGTTCCATCAAGCTCACACATCAAAGCATCCATGGTGGCAACATCAGGATCTTTTTGCAAAAGAGCCGGCGCAATAATAGTTTCTATATGGTCAATAGCCCGCAAAACCCCCTTGCCGCCATAGCGTTTAGTATCACCATCACGCAGCTCGAGCGCCTCCATTTTACCCACAGAAGCTCCCGAGGGGACCGCTGCCCTCACCCATATTCCACCAATTTCAAGATGACACTCAACGGTTGGCAAGCCACGAGAGTCGAGAATTTCTTGTCCTAATACACGAGTAATTTTCACAAAAAGCTCCTTTTTTTTATTCCACGTTTTAATGCTTATTTTTTTTTACATTATGCATAAGTTTAGCATAATTGAAATGCAAATCCCACAGCATAGATCAGAATGATTAAAATCTACACCGTGGGATTTATTACTACAACATCAACTAAAAATACTTTTTATAAATCGTATACAACACTTCCTTTAACCATAACTCTTGCATCATGTAACAAAATAATGTCCAAAGCTTGGCCTGCACCATAATCTCCAAAGATAATACCATTTGATTGCGTGTATGCATATTTTTGACTTGATAATGCATGCATACTTATTTCATACGCTGATGCCGTCCCTGCATGAATAAAACTTGCAGACTGTGGACTCCAAGCAATAGCGTTAACACTCGTCACCAAGCTATCAAGACTATCAACAAAAATATGCTGATCATCAACAAATTGATGAATTTGTACATTATTAGTACCTGTTAATGGTAGATATGATCCAGAAATAATATAATTATTTTTTTCACCTTTTCCATAGCGAACAATATTAATTGAGCCACCAGACTCAGTGATATCCGAAGCCACAACAAGTTCAAGCGTATCATTGTTTTTAAATTCATATGTTCGCAACTCTTTACCATCTATTGCTATTCCAAATGTTCCAATTGTCAAATATTTACCATTCTCCATCCAATCTACCGACATGATGGTGCATCCTAAAATTTCAGAGACAGTTACTGGAGAAATGGTGTTATTCGTAAATTCATAAACACACAACCCTAAAGCATTTTCCCCTACCGCAGCAAGATAATACCCATCGACAGGACGCCAACTCAAAGCATGTACTAACGTACCAACCGTAACCCTCGCAATATAACTTAAGCTTAAAACCCCATTAGTCATTTCATACACATCAATAACTGAAGCATCACCTACTGCTATGTATTTGCTATCAGCACTCCATGCGACTGCATTTGCATTTGAGTATCCTGTACGTATTTGAGCACCTGAAAGCATCCCTGTTCCAGAATTAAAATTATAGACTTTTAATCCATTAGCTGCACCTTGCTGCGCAACCGCAACATATAACCCATTTGGGCTCCATGCTACTTTATTAAATTTTGCGGTTGTATAAGTTGATAACTCCTCATATTTTTTTACAAAAGAAGATCCTGTATATTGATACGTTCTCAACGCAGACCCACTTACGTTGGAAGCAACTCGCCCACATGCAACAATATAATTTCCCAATGGATTAAATTCTAAAGATGTTATATTGGCACTAGTATATGTAGACCAATCAAGCGAAACACTTGGAGTGGCATTAATCCCACTGACATCCCATGGCATGTGCGTTACCATTTCAACTTGATTTTCACATATAAGCGTTCCATTTGAAAGCTTTAATCCTGTAGGCGTTGTTTGCAAAGAACATCCATTAAGATGCAATTTCGACGTAGAATCTTGAAACAAAAGTAAATGGTTATTATTAACAGTCGGAGCATACGAAAATGTTGTACCCATATCAAAATAAAGCGTACTCTTAGAATTAATAACACTCGGTTGAGATAACTCATAAACAAAGCCTGAAGTTCCTGTAAAAATCACATCATTTAAAAAAAACAATTGTCCTTTTCTAAAAACTACATCTTCAACTGGAGCAAAAATTACATCATCAAATGTTATATAACATTGATCCCCAGGCACACTCAATAATGGATTTAACATGGTATTATGATGTGATTTGAGTATAATATTTTTTAATGTTATAGAAACATTTAAATCAACAGCAAGCTGCGCATAATCGCTCATATCCAATGTATGCCCATTACCTTGGATAATAGTATCTCCGGTAAATTTAATTTTTGCATGCGGTGGAACAACTACATTGCTATACAAAGAAATCGTATTCCCCATACCATTTATGCTGCCGCCACTACTCAAAGAAATATGCGCATCAAGTGCAAGATTATCATAAAGTACAAGCTGACCTGTTTCACGCAAGTCTATACACCCTGCAAGCTTAGTTGGAATTTTAAGGCTAGCCACCGCCCCAGGAGAAACGGTGATGCCATTATCCATCACTAAATTTTCGTTTTGGAAAAAAATTCCCGTCGGGCCAGGATTTATTGAATACCCACAAAGGTTAGATACAAACGCTACACTGAATGCTATAAATGTTATACAGGCTCCATGCAACATACAAACTCCTTTCTTGCTATAAGGAAGCTATAAAAAACTTCACACACTAAACAGAGATATAAAAAATTGCATCCACGTGATCTTCGAAGCCTACTTTTAATTTGATCATTTTCTTAATTCTTTAGCGATTTTTTTATTTCAGCTTGTTCTAATTCGGCTTCTATTTCTTCAATTGTTGGGAGGCTGCCCTTGAGATTTTTTGGTAGACTCTCAACGAGTTTTGTTTCATAACTTGCGACTCCAATTGGCTTATTAATGCCTCTTAATGCGTATTCGGCTTTTACTTTACTTTTTGTTTTACAAAGCAAAATGCCTATTGATGGATTATCGGTTGGATGTCTTAAAAGCGAATCAACTGCGGATAAATAAAAATTCATTTGTCCAGCATCTCGCGGGTCAAAGGCGGTAGCCTTGAGTTCGACGACAAAATAACAACGTAATTTGAGGTGATAAAATAATAAGTCGATGAAATTGTCTTCGCCGTCAACTTCTATACGATATTGCCTTCCAATAAAAGCAAATCCTTCACCAAGCTCAAGTAAAAATTTTTGTATGTGATCAATAAGTCCTTGCTCAAGCTCTTTTTCTCGATGTTTTTTATCTAATGCAAGAAATGAAAAGTTGTATGGATCTTTTAGTACTTGCTCTGCCAAATCTGATTGAGTTAATAGGAGTGTTTGTTTAAAATTTGTAACGGCTTTTCCTTGGCGCTTGTATAGATCTAATTCAATCCAATGCTCTAACATGCTGCGACTCCAGCCATTTTCAAGTGTTTGTTGTATGTACCAAAGGCGTTGATTTGGATCTTTAATTCTATCCAAAATGACCATGTTATGCCCCCAAGGTATTTGTGCAGCAGCTGCTGCACAATTGACCTCTTGGTAACAGTCAGCAAATTTGCGCATGTATTTTAGGTTACGTACCGAGAACCCTGAAACATCCGGGAATGATGCTTGTAAATCTTTTGCTAGACGTTCTATTATTTTCGCGCCCCATTGTTCGTTGGTGATTTTTTCTGATAACATTGTGCCAGTACGCCAATAAAGCATGATAAGTTCTCTGGTAACAGCAAGTGCAGCTTGCAATTGGGTTTGCTGAATATCTTTTTTAAGTTGCTCAAGAATCTTTTTATACTCTTCAATCGCAAGCGTGTTACCTGATTTTATACCATATTTTTTCATTTTGTCCCTTTGGTAAATTTTTCAATTTATTCAAATCGCATTCCCATGGACCTTTTTCAGTAAGACATAGACACTTAATTCCCCCCCCCTCCATTGATTACATTTTGTACAGCAGTTAAACCCACATTTAAGAGATCGAAAGCTTCTTTGCCGCCGAGAGTATTCTGCGAACCAATTAACGGCTCTAATTTTTTTGCCGTTATGCTCAAGAATTTATCAACGCATACGGTTTTGATACAACCAAATTTTATTACTCAACACAAAATGGATTTATGAGTATTTATACGATATATAGATGAATTTTGATAGTCAAGAATTATTTAGTTATGGGGGGAGGGATTTGAATTCGCGCATAAAATGCATCCTGACCCTTAAATAAATTCAGGGTGACAGTTGCAGGTTTTGTCAAGCTGAACTCGTTTCAGCCTTGTTTCAGGATGGCCGTCAGGCATCTTGACCGAGAATTCATTTTAAAAATGTAATTTGCTTATAACACTTTGGACAGTTGTAAGTACAAACCATAGCCGCACCAGGGCGCCGCGCAAAAAATCCATTGTTATAAAACCCTGTACAATTCAAAACAAAATGCTATCATGTTCAAACAAATTTTAAAAATAACTAGTGGCCCCATGTAAAAAAGTATAACTATGAACAATGTATTACAACTAACCAACTCATACCTTCCAATAATTACCCCAACCCCCATTATACATCTTGTAATATGCTTAATAACCCTCGGGATAACGTATTACATACTCATTTTCTTGCCACAAAGAGAAATAATGCGCCATCGCATTTTGCTTGCAAACACCCTCAAAGTAGGCTGCACCGTTATTCTTAATAATGGAAAAACAGGTAAAGTTTTTCAACTCTTGCAACGCACACTTATTGTAGAAATTGAATATGGCGAAAAGATAGAAATTCTTAAACAAAACATCCAGGCCATTCAAGATGAATCATCATAAAAAACCGCTGCATCTTTTTTGGGCACTCATTGCACTCATCAGTGGAATTATGATACAAACCACCTACGCATTTCAATTTGAAACGCTGGCTCTCATGTTTGTAGGCTATGCACTCTGCATAACCATAGGAGCATATTGGTACACACGCGCGCAAGGCCGCTCGGTGCGTAACATCACACGTGCACTCTATGGGTTATATGTTCTCACCGGCGCGCTTGCAGTCCAGCATCAAACCACATCGCTTGCAAAACTAAACGCTTTTTTTTGTAAACAACCACTCACGGTTGAAGGTATTATTATTAATAAATATTCACACGACCTTACCGCGGGTAAATGGAACCAGCTCACCACACTTGATGTTGAAATTTATAGCGCCGCCCCACAGCCTCTCCCGGTTACATCTACCCGCATTCAATGTTTTGTAAAACAAACCGTTGCGCTTGAAGTGGGAGATACTATTATGATTAAAAATATTCAAGCTAAAAAACCCCCACAAACCCCAGCATCTGGTAACCCATCTTTTCATCTTTATTTGCAAAAAGAAGGATACACCGCTTCATATTTTATAAAGCACAATCAAATAACCTTGCTCAATCGTCCTCAAAAAAGCATACGTCGCTGGCTTTGGAACCAACGCCAAACCATGTTTACATCCATTATCAAACAACTCAATCCCATGACTGCTCATTTTTTTGCAACCATCTTTTTGGGTAAAAAAGAACCAACAAGCAGTCAGGAACTTAGGCCTCTTTTTTCTTATTGGGGGTTGGCGCATTATCTTGCCCGATCAGGGCTTCACATTGTTCTTTTTATCAGCTTGTGGAGCTTTTTTTTAGGTTTAATTCCTCTCCATCGCCGCATCAAAATTATATGCTTACTTGCCTGCTGCATTATCTACAGCGCTTTGAGCTGGGCAAGCACTCCTTTTTATCGCGCATTTTTCACGTTCATCGCATTACAACTAGGAAGTCTTCTTGACTACACCACATCCTTTTTCCACATCTTGAGTCTCATTTGCATTTTATTTCTTCTTTTTAATCCACTCCATCTTTTTTTTATTGATTTTCAACTCACCTTTGGCCTCACCTTTGCTCTGTCGTGGATAACTATGGTATCCACACGCCCAGCCGAAGGTGATGTCTCATCATAACCATCTTAGCAACTATTACTAATCGTACTTTAAAGATAGGAATATTTGCAATTTTAAACTAATTAAATCTAAAATTTACCGTAAGAAAATCTTAGTCTAGCGATATAAGATTTTAGTTGATTTTTTAAAAATTGATCATATAATAAAAACCTGAAGTAACATATACACGTATGAGTGTTACAGTGTAACATTAAATACTAATTTTCATAGTCTATATACAAAAAGACAGGAGGATTTTTTATGTCAAAAATTATAAAACCTCTTTATGACCGAGTCTTGGTCAAACGTTCAGAATCTGAACAAACATCAGCCGGCGGAATTATTATCCCTGATACAGCACAAGAAAAAACCCAAGCAGGAGCGGTTATCATGGTTGGCGAAGGCAAACTTCTTAACGATGGAACCATTCGTCCCCTTCACGTAAAAAAGGGCGATGAGATTCTCTTTGGTAAGTACTCCGGCACCGAGGTAAAGGGAAACGGTGAGGAATACTTAATTCTTCGTGAAGACGAAATTTTGGGCGTTTTTGAAAAGTAAGCTAAAAATAGAAAGGTTAAATCATGGCAAAACAAATTATTTTTGGCGAATCAGCTCGCGCAAAAATTCTTAAAGGCGTTGATACGCTTGCCGACGCAGTAAAAGTAACCCTCGGCCCCAAAGGTCGTAATGTTGCTATCGAAAAATCTTTTGGTTCCCCTGTAATCACCAAAGACGGCGTAAGCGTAGCCAAAGAAATTGATCTTAAAGATAAATTTGAAAATATGGGCGCACAAATGGTGCGTGAAGTTGCATCCAAAACTGCCGATGTGGCTGGTGACGGAACGACAACCGCAACCGTGTTGGCTCAAGCAATTTACCGCGAAGGCGTAAAAAATCTTGCAGCCGGTGCAAACCCTATGGAAATTAAGCGCGGTATCGATAAAGCCGTTACAAAAATTGTTGAATCACTTGGCTCACTTTCTACCCCAATTACCAGCAAAGATGAAATTGCCCAAGTAGCAACCGTTTCTGCAAACAACGATCGTTCAATCGGTGACTTAATTGCTGACGCTATGGAAAAAGTTGGTCGTCACGGCGTTATTACGGTAGAAGAAGCTAAAGGGATGGACAGCGGCCTTGATGTTGTAGAAGGTATGCAATTTGATCGTGGCTATCTTTCTCCTTACTTTGTTACCGACACCGAAAAAATGGAAGTTGCTCTTGATAACGCAAGCATTTTGATTTGCGATAAAAAAGTATCAAGCATGAAAGATCTTCTTCCGGTGCTTGAACAAGTTGCAAAACAAGGTATTCCATTATTAATTATTGCTGAAGACATCGAAGGCGAAGCGCTTGCAACACTCGTTGTTAACAAAATGCGCGGAACATTGAATGTCGCCGCTGTTAAAGCTCCTGGTTTTGGCGATCGCCGCAAAGCAATGTTGCAAGATATTGCTATTTTAACCGGCGGACATATGGTTTCAGATGAATTGGGAATCAAGCTTGAAAACATCACCTTTGCTGACCTTGGTAAAGCAAACAAAATACGTATCACCAAAGATAACTGCACCATCGTTGATGGCAAAGGCTCAGACAATGACATCAAAGCTCGCATTGCACAAATCAAAGCAGAAATTGAACATTCAACATCAGAATACGACAAAGAAAAACTCCAAGAACGTTTGGCTAAACTTTCTGGCGGCGTAGCCGTTATTAAAGTTGGCGCTGCAACTGAAGCCGAAATGAAAGAAAAGAAAGATCGTGTTGATGACGCATTACATGCAACACGTGCTGCAGTTGAAGAAGGTATTGTTCCTGGCGGAGGAGTTGCATTACTTCGCGCACAAAAAGCGCTTGAAAATCTTGCACTCGAAGGTGACCAAAACATTGGCGTTGCGATTATTCGTCGCGCAATTGAAGAACCTATCCGCGTTATCACATCAAATGCAGGTCATGAAGCTTCTGTTGTTGTAAACAAAGTACGTGAATCAACTGCTAATACTGGCTTTGATGCACGTAACGAAGTGTACACCGACCTTGTAAAAGCTGGTATTGTTGACCCAACAAAAGTGTCACGCTCAGCATTACAACACGCAGCATCGATCGCTGGTCTTTTATTGACCACCGAGGCAATGATTGCAGAATTACCAGAAGAAAAACCAGCCGCTGGCGCAGCCGGACATGGCCATGGTGGCATGGGCGGTATGGGTGGCATGGGTGGCATGTACTAAAACACTTACACCATGTATCTCCATGTATTGTTGACTGAGGGTGGACACTGTCCACCCTCTTTAAAAAAAGGAACTTTTTACTATGGAACACCGCTCGCGAAATCAACGAAATAAAAATTATCGTCCCATGAAAAATCATCGCGAACAACCGAGCGATGGCCCGCGTAAAAAAAAGAAATTCGGTCAGCATTTTTTACGCAAACAATCAGTCGTTGATCACATGATCGAACGCGTTTCAATTACCCCAGAAACAACCGTTATGGAAATCGGATGCGGCGACGGATTTTTAACACAATCTATTTTGCACCAAACACCATGTAAAAACCTACTGGTCTACGAAATTGATCCTGAATGGTTACACTTTGTAAAAGAACACATTCGCGACCCGCGACTTCACCTTAACCTTAAAAACATTCTCGAACTCGATTGCGAAACAGAACTCAAAGACCATCAACCGCTTGTTCTCCTTGCCAATCTCCCGTATCAAGTAACCTTTCCTATTTTATTTTTAATTCAAAATCATAAGCATCTTTTTCAAGAAGGTGTTGTTATGGTTCAGGAAGAAGTGGCCTACAAAATCACCGCCTCAAGTGGCCGTGGATTTTCAAGCACCTCGCTTTTTTTGCAGCACCATTTTAAATGGCAGTTAATGGAACGCATAGAACCAGGAGCTTTTACCCCACCTCCAAAAATAAATTCTCGTCTTTTGTATTTTAAGCCTCGATTTGATCAACCAACAATTCCTAACGAAGCTGCATTTTGGAAGTTCCTTAAACTATGCTTTAACACACCACGCCAGACACTCAAAAATAACTTAAGAACCACGCATTATCCCTATCAAAGGCTCTCAGAAGAAACACTCGGCTTGCGCGCGCAGCAATTATCTTTTGATGAATTTTTAACCATATGGCAACTTCTTATGCCATAACCTTACGCAAAGGAATATATGGAAAAAAAATATATCAACCCCTATGTGGGCGGTTTTTTACTTGGCACTATCATAACAATTTCAGTTTTGTTTACCAGCCAAACACTCGGCACCAGTGGCGCTTTCCATCGTATGATCATTAGTTTTGTTGCATACTGGTTTCCTGCGTACGCACAATCAACACCTTTTTATGCAAATTTTCTTAAAGCTAACGCTGGCACTCATGTGCTTAACAACTGGGTTGTTTATGAAGTGATTGGCATTATCCTCGGTGGGTTTATTTCAGCACTCTTTGCCCGCCGCTTAAAATTCACCATTGACAAAGGTCCCAATATCAGCTCGACACGTCGACTTGTATTTGCCCTCATTGGCGGTATTTTTTTTGGCTTCGGCTCTCGCCTTGCCCATGGATGCGCAAGCGGCGCAGCATTAAGCGGCATGGCGCTCCTTTCAGCATCTGGCTTTTTGGCTACTACATGTATGTTTGGCATGGGATATGCTTGCGCTTACTTTGTAAGAAAAAACTGGATCTAAAAAGAAAAGATTATATTCGCATGATGCAACATGCATAGCCATTAAGGAGTTTTATTATGAGCATCCAACTTATTCCTCTTTTGTCACCAGGATTAATACAAACTATTATTTCATGTGTTGTTTTTATAGCAATTGGATTTTGTTTTGGATTTGTCCTTGAACGCGTAGGGCTTACTAATTCAAGAAATATTGCCGGAGTTTTTTATGGTTATGACACACGTGTGTTAAAAGTATTTTTCACCGCTGCTGTTGTTGCAGCCATTGGCATTGCAAGCCTCCAATACACCTCAATCTTAAACGCTCAAACCATAACCTGGCACCCTCTTTTTATATGGGGTATTCTCATCGGCGCACTCATCATGGGCGTTGGTTTTGCTTTAGGTGGATTTTGCCCGGGAACAAGCCCTTGCGCCGCGGCAACGGGTAAAATAGACGCTATGATTTATCTTGTCGGTCTTTTTATAGGAATCATTATTTTTAGTCATGGATTTCCTTACTGGGAATATGCATTTAATTATTCCCTTGGCATTGTTCATATTCATGACCTTCTTGCCATACCAAAACATTGGTTTTTGGTTATTTTCAGCATTGTTGCAGCTTTGTCATTTTGGCTTGCAGAATATATAGAAAAACGCATTACTAATCAAAAAACATCTGTATGGCCCCGTATTATTGCATCATTAGTTCTTATCGCTGGCGCCGCTACAACATTTTTTATATGCTAAAATGTAAGGTGGGATACTTACCAAATAACGTCCCACCTTACATTTTCAAATTGCGCCAATGATAAGTTCAAGACGCCTTATAATATTCTCACGTAAAAGACTATCAGCCATAGAATCAAAATAAAACCCAAACATAGTGTTTTTAAATTGATCAACAACAAAGAGTACTGAAACCCAATGATTTCCCCCAGTGTGAAAAACAACAGGAATTAGTAGCGCATTATGAGCCGCTTGATATATATATTGTGTAGGTAATGGAACAAAATTACTTTCTAACAAACCTTTTTTTTCACTGAGACACACATTTATAAGATCATTAGAACTGTTAATGACCCATACTCTTGTATCTATATCCAAAATTTCTGTAGAATCCAAATTACATACACCTGGTTCTGTGCTTCCAAAAATTTTTCGCTTATTGTTTGTAGCTATCATCCAACGCGTCAATGTTTCTTGTATGTATTGATCATATTTAAAAACATTATTTAAAGCAGCAACATATCCATTAATATTATGTAAATCTTGCTGATTTTGCAAAAACTCCAATGCCTTTAAAACATTGTACAGTGCATGATATCCACAAGTATTTCCATTCTGCTCAGCAACAGAAACTGAATAAATATCAACATCATTTACCATAGCATGACAAAATGACTTCGAACTATTGGAGGGAATAACGTTATTTAGATTCTTAAAATAAACACCTACATTAAGCATTTTAGTTTTTTCTTGAACAACCGCTTGCTCGTTATTCGTTAATATTCTCGAAGACTGAGCATACACTTGCTGAGAATATTCATTTTGATTCTGTAATGAATTAATTAACTCCAAACATACTCTTGCTGTATCATTACAATCCTTAATTTTAGCCTTGCAAATAGTTGTGTCTAAATATTCTTGAGTTATAAATCCTATTTTATTTAGAAAGTCTTTTAACAAAGATGGATGTATATATTGTAAGTTAAAAAATAAATTAGCCCCAGATTTTATTTTATTCAATCCACAAAGAACATTGAGAATATTTAAAACGTCATCAGATTTTTCGGCCACATTAAAAATATAAATCATACACCCAACTGCATACTCGATTAAATTTTCATCATCTTTTAAAACTAAGGTAATGAGATATTTCCAAAAGTTTCTTAGATTTTCGCATTGATTTTCATGTAGGCTTAACCGTTCTAATGTAGAAAAAGTAACGTTTGAAAAACGATTTAAATATTTATAAATGTCATCTATAGAATAATCATAAAAACGAAAAACTTCTTTACATATAATTTCTTGAACTATTTTTGGAAAATTTTTCAACTGAGAAAATAGAATAGTTAATCTTTGAATAAATAACTCATCTAAAATTGTTACTTCGCGAAAAAATATTGAAAAATCTTCATTCGATAAAAAATAAGGAATCAAGGAAAAATTAAAATTAAAATTATTTAAATAATAATAAAAATCGGGATCCTCAACCATTAAACAAGCTTTTTTTTCTATAGTATTTTTCTCATCGTTATCCGAAGCATTTAAAAATTTACTAAATAACACCTGTATATCATTTAATGTATCATCAACTGTAGCCACACCTTTAAAAACATTACTTAATAATAAACGAACTGATTTAAATTGATTCAAAAATTCAAAAAATTCTCCCTTGAGATATTCAGAGCTTTTAACACAATCTTTAGTTAAAATAATTATAAAACTAAGTTTATTACAAACAAGTTCTGTAGTACCCGATAAAATCTGCTCTTGTAAATCCAATGGAAATTTTATAATAAAATCTTTTAGTACATTATAATACAATTCACCGTCTTGATCTTGCAAAATATTATATAACATTTCACAATTCATATCTAAAGAAGTAACAACACTAAAAAAATCATCATCATAAACGATTTCAGCAGAAAATTCTAAAATATAATTTATCATTCTATTTAGCTTTGGCAAAATAACAAGCCAATCCTTATTACTCGGATTGCTAATCATATCTACCAAAGAGTATCCCTCCCGTTCTATCAATTTATACAACACTAATGCAATTTCTTCATCACCGTTAGTTGCAAGGATAAAACGAGTAAATGAAGGGACCCTATAACAAAAATCCAGAATGTGCTTAATATCACACGCATAATATTCAGCAATTGCTCCCGCAAGTTCAAAAAATAAATCATTATTAAATGCTTCTTGTTCTTCAAGAGAGAGCCTAGACATTAACACAAGACAATAAAATTTCTCATCTCTTTCCTCTTGCGTTGCAGAATTTTCCAAATAATGAGAAAGCGTTACTTTAAAATTCAAATTTTTAAACATTTCTTGAACAGCTGCAAAAGGTTTTGGAAATTTTATTTGCTCAGATAATTTCCAAATTTTAAGTGAATCAACTAATTTTTTGCCCCAGCCCCGTTCATCTCTCATGGCAAAAAGAAAAGAATGAGCCATAAAAGCAACACCAAGGCCCAAAATTAAAGAGGTACAGATCTTTCTAAAAGTTTTCATGTAACTAAACCACCATTCTTAAATTTATTTCAATTTAATAATATTTAACGCATATTATCGTTCATTATAATAGTAATCATTGTATATTAAATATTTCAAATAATCAAAGATGCCTAAGACCTTCCCCATTTACTTCATTTTTTTTCTTTTTCATACCTTATTTCTAATAAAACTCCTAAAATAGGTTATTTTCTACCCAAAAATCCAATTAGTACAAAATAATGCTAGCGCTTTTCAATTTTATTGTTATCGATATACTTAACGTTACAAAATAATATAATAAAAAACCTTACGCGACACGCGTCACCATATAAATAATTATGATTACAAGGACTTTTTAACAAAAAATATGAAAAAAAATACCACATTACACTCGCAATCTCATCCTCAATCTTCATGCGCATCACCATGCAACAACCCTTGCACACCAAAAACAACGCAAAGGCCCATAAAAGAACTCTCAAGTAAAGCGGTTATAACCCTTTCGCAATTAAAAAAAGAACCTGATTGGATGTTACAGATCCGCCTTGCCGCGCTCGATCTTTTTCATTCACTTGCAATGCCTTTGTGGGGTCCATCGCTCAAAGAGCTTAATTTTGATCACTTAACCTATTACTTGCCAGCACAAGCCCCTGAACAAAACACATGGGATAATGTTCCACAAAAATTACAAGAAACATTTGAAGATTTGGGCATACGCAAGGCCGAGCGTGATTTTTTGGGCGGCCTTGGCGCACAATACGAATCAGAAATGATTTATCACAACCTTAAAAAGGAACTTGCCGCGCAAGGTGTCCTTTTTTTGAGTCCTGACCAAGCAATCCAAAAACACCCCGATCTTGTTCAAAAATATTTTGCCAGTGTAGTTTCTACATCCGATAACAAATTTGCCGCACTCAATACAGCGCTGTGGAGCGGCGGAACCTTTATTTATGTCCCCCCAAAAGTTCAGGTGACCATACCATTACAAACCTATTTCCGTATTGATACGCAAGGGATGGGACAATTTGAACGAACGCTTATCATAGCAGACACCGATAGCCTTGTTACCTACATCGAAGGATGCACAGCCCCCACACACCAAGCCCAATCACTGCACACCGCAGTTGTTGAAATAGTTGCATGCAAAGGATCACGCGTTCGTTATTATACCATCCAAAACTGGTCAAAAAATGTTTATAACCTTGTAACAAAGCGTGCAGCCGCTTATGAAAATGCCGTAGTAGAATGGATTGACGGCAACTTTGGCAGCAACGTTACCATGAAATATCCAGGAGTAATACTAAAAGAACCGGGCGCTAAGGCCGATATTTTATCAGTCGCAATGGCGGGAACCAATGGACAAATACAAGATTCCGGCGGACGCATTATACATCAAGCCCCACATACAACATCAAAAATTATATCAAAATCGATTAGCTGCAATGGCGGACGTACAAGTTACCGTGGAGCGCTTGTTATTGAAAAAAATGCCAACGGCTGCAAGTCATTTATTCAATGCGACAACCTGATTTTAGATAGTCAATCACGAGCCGACGCTTATCCCTATCTTAAAATCAATAACGACGATGTTGAGGTAGGTCACGAAGCAACCGTCAGCCGCATAAGTGATGAACAACTTTTTTATATTCAAAGCCGTGGCATCGATGCTCAAACTGCTCGCACATTTGTTATTAATGGTTTTATAGAACCGTTTATTAAAGAACTACCAATGGAATTTGCGGTGGAGATGAACCGCCTTATTGCCTTAGAAATGGAGAATCATGCATCATAACACCACACCAAAAACACTATGCCCTTCACTTATTAACTGCACCTTAAACGCACAAGATGCACCTATTATATCACTCAAAAATCTTGTTGCGCAGCATGCCTCAACATTTAAACTTCCCCGCCACCTCACCATACAATGCACCATTACAAAAAATGCTCATATTGAACTTGTTGATGATCTTTGCTGCTGCGAAAATATAAGCCCTGACGCTCCGTGGGAAACAACCTTAATCATTACGTTAGAAGAAAATGCCACCGTGCACTATCACCTGGGAGCGCTCAGTGACAAATGCCCTAAAGGACTCACGCACAGCAGCTGCTCAATTAAAAAAAACCTTACTTTTTTATTAATCGGACAACATTCCCAAGCCCACGCCACCTGCGCATGTATGGGAATGGAGCAGGGATCTTACACATTTAACACCAAGCAAGAACACTGTGCGTCACATACCACAAGTTCTCTTGTTATAAAAGGGGCCCTTGCCGACACTGCCAACATAAAAAATAATGCACTCATTAAAGTTCATAAAAATTGTAAAAACGTTACAGCAAGCCAACAATCAAGAAGTTTACTTTTAAGTCCACAAGCACATGTTATAACCATCCCAACCATAGAAATTGAAAGCGACGATGTACGCTGTCGCCATGACGCAATTATTACCAAAGTCAACAAAGAACATCTTTTTTATCTTCAAAGCCGTGGTATACCTTACGAGATTGCCCAACAAAAACTTGTTACTGCATTTTTGCGCTAAGATCATTATAAAAACACAGACAAAACGTGCTTATATTCACCATTTTTATGACACCTCTTTTTTTATTTTGACAGATGGAGAACTATTCTGATAGGATATCCTTGTTTTAAAAGGAGAAACCTTACAAAGGAAAAGGAGATTCCATGAGAAAGTGTATAAAAATAATCGTTTATGGCAAAGTCAAAAACGAAGCCTATCAAATGTTTATTCAAAAACAAGCACTGGCGATCGGAGTTGAAGGAACCATTAAAAATAATGATGATGAAAGCGTTGTCATCCATGCCTGCAGCACAACCGAAAACTTAGACACTTTTATGGATCACGTATATAAAGGAGCGTCAGGATCACATGTTGATGACGTTCACATAGAACCATTTATTAACGAAAAAGACTTTCGCGGCGTTTTTAGAATTATTATATAAAAAAATGTGGCGGCCCCAACGGGAATCGAACCCGTATTTCTGCCTTGAGAGGGCAACGTCCTAACCGTTAGACGATGGGGCCTCTTGATACTTGTAAAAGGCTCAAAAAGCTGCATACTATTATTGCTGCTAGCATACAAAAATACCGTTTAATAGTAAAGGCAAAAATGTCCTTAAAGCATATTCTTTCCTTTTTTTTTTATTCCACACTCGTACCATCGCTTTTATTAGGCCAATATGGCGGCACATTTGCTAAAATTATTAATAATCAACAAGATCCTAACCCATCATTTTTTCTTGCTCGATTAACCTTTGAATCAGATATTCCACTCAGTCAAGAAGAATTTTTATATACAACAAATCTCAAAGCCGAAACGCTCATTACAAAACAACACATTGATACGGCATACCGACTTCTAATGGAAAAAAAACGCTTTGCTCAGATTGATATTAATGCCCACGAAATACCACAAGGTAAACACGTGCATATCATATGCAAAGGCGCCTGGATATTTAAGAAATTGACGCTCAAAGGAATATGGTTTGGCAAGCAAGAATATGCCAGCCTGTATGCCCAGCATCCTGGGGATATTTTTGATGCCATGCTTCATGAAGAATCAATAAAAAGCATCAAACAACATCTTTTTAACCAAGGCTATTTTAACAGCACCGTACACGACCAAATTATCTATGAAAAAAAAAGAAAAACTATTACCGTTAAAATTGTAATTCATCGTAAAAGTCGTTTTTTTGTAAGTAATGTCATATTTAATGCACCTAATAATCTTCATGCGATTTTACAAAAAAACTTTGGCGAACAATTATTACATGAGCCTTATTCAAAAAAAAATATTGAAAAACTTATTAAGAAAGTTCGAAAATTTTTAAAACATCAAGGGTTTGCACGAACGCATATTACCCTCGAAAAACACCCACATTATCCCAAGAAAACCGTGGGTATTACATTTACCATCAAAACAGGATCTAAACGAACACTCGAACTGCAGGGAAACACAATCTTTTCTCAACAACAAATTAAAAAAGATATTTTAGGTCAAAATCAACCTGATTGGCTTTTTAACCAAGATGTGATTACAGAACAAATTCGTTATGAATATTACAAAAAAGGATATTGGGACACCACAATAACCAGCAGCAAAACAGCAGAAAACTCATACAATATTACTATTGATGAAGGCAATCCAACAATCATTGAAGCCATCGAACTTAAAGATATAAAAACTCATCTTCCAGATCCTCCTCTTCCATTTTGGCAAGAACTTTTACTACAAAAAACATTCAATCAAAGTCTGCTTGATAACGGCATAGAACAGCTAAAAAAACATTATTATGCTAATGGTTTTTGGGATTTTACTATTGTCGAAAAACGATTTATAAAAAATAAAGAGACGGGGCATTATGTCGTTCAACTTTTTCTTGATAAAGGTACACAACGACTTTTTGCTGGCATCCAAATAGAAGGATTTCAAGACCTAGAACAACATCCATTTTTTAAAAAATATAAACTTCCTGGTTATGGAAGCTTTGTTCCATTTTCTTACGATTGGCTCTCAGAACAACGTTCTTTTTTAATAACACACTTTCAAAAACAAAACTATTGGTATGTTGATGTGCAACCCGACCTGCGCGTCTTTCAACTTCCGGTGCCGCAAGGCAATCAAGAAACTATACAGGCAGTTAAGGTACAAGTTATATGGAAAATCAAACGAGGCGAACCGGTAACTTTTGGTAAATTTTTTTTACGCGGCACCACTAAACTCCCATTTAGAACCATTGCGCGTGAAATACATTTTCAACAAAAAGAACCGTGGAATAAAGAAAAAATAGAACTGACACGCAAAAAATTAAAACGCCTTGATATTTTTAAAACAATTCAATTGCAACCATCGCAACTTGCGCAACCAACAAGTGAAAAACCCATCTTGCTCACCTTGGTTGATGATGACCCCATAGAGCTGCGCATGCGCCTTGGTTATTTTTGGACAAGTAAAAATTTTATGTTCAAACGCCAATCAACCCCCAAAATTGGCTCCTCACTTATTCTTCGTAATCCAACCAACCGAGCAGACAAGCTTACCTTTAACGGAGATTGGACGTTATTTGAACGAAAGTTTGATCTTGAATATCAACAGCCATCATTTTTAAATTATTCAATCATGAGCAAATTTAAAGGGTATACCAATAAATATTCCCAACCGGTTCGGATAGGCAAAAGCGATTCTGCCTACGAAGCGTATCAGCATGGTTTTTTACTAGGACTTGCAGATGAATATAAGCATGATTACCATTGGGGCTTAAGCATCGGTAATGAATGGATGCGCACCAGCCAAGTTCGTGGCTATCTTAAACTCGCTCCATCAATGATTGATC
>MFRH01000037.1:7537-38495 GCA_001783275.1 Candidatus Margulisbacteria bacterium GWF2_35_9 | reverse complement strand
CCATATGATGGCCTAAGGCTACTTTATTGCAATCCAGCTCTTTTGCGGTCTTATAAAGATGTGCACGCCTCAGTCGAGCGCAAAATGAACAATAACTCGATCCTGGCGTTCGTTTGTCTTCGATAATCTCCTCAATCCTATTTACCTGTATAAAATAATCCGACGAATATTTCTCCATTCCTTTTTTGAGTTTGTTTTTCTGATAATCACTCAGCATCATATCTAATGTCACCACTTTTATTTCGTAGTTAATGGGAGCCTTTTTCTGGAAAGCATGTAAGAAGTGAACAAGCGTCCAACTATCTTTACCACCGGATAAACCAATAAGAATCCGATCCCCTTCTTTAATAAGTTGTTTTTCTATAATCAGTTTGCCGATATTTCGATTGAGTCGTTTTTCTACATTTGAAATCATGGAAGGTATTATACGCCTCACCCCCGGCCTTCGGCCACCCCCTCTCCATAATATGGAGAAGAGTTAAAAAAAATTAAATTTTTGGGACAAGAAAAAAAAGTGATCGATATATTTATATAAGGGGAAAGAATAACAATCTTTCAAAAAACAAATATTTAGGGGGTAGTAAAATGCAAATCAATACAAGCAAACCAGCAATGATGACCGTTCCATTAGAAGTAAACAAACAGGAAACAACTAAGATGTGTATGCTTCCAAAGACAGAGTCAGCACCCGTTTGTCAAAAGGAAACAGCTTCAATCCTTTCATCTCAGTTAGCGTATCTCGATCCTTTAACTATCGATAATACAACTGGAACAACAGTAACAGAAACAGATAAACATAAAAATGAGCCTGATCCAATTATTGAACGGTTAGTCTCTAATCTAGTTGTGCATAATGCCGATCCAAAACTGTTAATAAAATTTTATAATTCATTAAATTCTGAAGGTTATAAAGATATGGATCCAACCTCAGAACTTAGAGACCTCCTTCAAACAAAAATCATGGCTCTTACCGGTGAACCAACAGCTGATATATTAAAATAATATAATCGTTTAAATAATTATTACAAAAAACAGGGCGAATGCCCTGTTTTTTTGTATGTGCCTCTCTCCCTACCCTCTCTCCATTCATGGAGAAAGGAAGAAAAAATCGTTACCTTCATTGAAGGGTTAGCGGAATTTTATTTTTTGTAGTAATCCTGAATGGCTTGGACGGTATAAGACTTCTTTTGAGCTTGTTCAACTGCTGCCGTCATAGCATTTGCAGCGGCAAGAGTCGTGATGGTAAATACTTTATACAACAATGCGGCTTGGCGGATTTCCTTATCGTCGATATGAGATGATTTACCCATTGGCGTGTTAATAATCAGATCAATTTCACCGTTCTTTATTAAATCGTTAATGTTTGGTCGGCCTTCATTTATCTTAAGGACTTCCTTCACTTCAACATCATTATTCTTCAGTACTTTTGCCGTTCCTTTTGTTGAATATAGTTTAAATCCCAATTTTATCAATTTTTTTGCAATGGGAACTACTTTTTCCTTGTCATTATCATTAACCGATACAAATGCGGTTCCACTGAGTGAAAATTTTTCACCAGCGGCTACTTGAGCTTTTGCAAATGCACTCCCGAAACTATCCGCAATGCCCATAACCTCTCCTGTAGATTTCATTTCTGGACCAAGAATTGTGTCTTGTCCTGTAAATTTACTAAACGGCAATACAGCTTCTTTCACTGATATATAATCAGGAATAATTTCTTTAACATCCAGTTCTTTAAGGGTTTTTCCAAGCATTACTTTTGTCGCAATTTTAGCCCAAGGTATGCCAGTTGCTTTTGAAACAAATGGAACTGTTCTGGAGGCTCTCGGATTAACCTCTAGAATATAAACATCTTCCCCTTTAATAGCATACTGGATATTCATAAGCCCAATTACTTTTAATTCCTTTGCTAACTCAACTGTCATATATCGAATTCGATCCAGAATTTTTTCAGATATGTTCTGAGTTGGTAACATACACGCACTGTCTCCAGAGTGGATACCTGCTTGTTCAATATGCTCCATTATGCCGGCGATGACACAATCTGTCTCATCTGCAACAGCATCTACATCTATTTCTGTTGCATCTTGTAAAAATTTATCGATTAGGACCGGTTTGTCTTCGGAGGCGATAACCGCTTCTTTCATGTAACGTTTTAAATCCGTTTCATCAAATACAATCTCCATTGCTCGACCACCCAACACATAAGAAGGACGAACAACTATCGGATACCCAATTCTTTTGGCGATGACAATAGCATCTGTATCATTTTTAGCGATACCATTCTCGGGTTGTAAGAAATCTAGTTTCCGGAGCATATCTCCAAACAACGCTCTATCTTCTGCCATATCGATCGATTTTGGAGAGGTACCGATTATCGGCGCACCGGCTTCTAGCAACTTATCAGCCAACTTTAGAGGGGTTTGGCCACCAAACTGAACAATGACACCTTTTGGTTTCTCTTTACGGATAATACTCATGACATCCTCAAACGTCACCGGTTCGAAATACAATCGATCGGAAATATCATAATCCGTACTCACTGTTTCTGGGTTGCTGTTAACCATGATCGACTCAAGACCTGATTCTCGGATAGCTAAGGAAGCATGAACACAACAATAATCAAATTCAATTCCTTGCCCAATACGATTTGGTCCGCCTCCAAGCACCATGATTTTATCTTTAGTACTTGGGATCACTTCATCCTCTTCATCATAGGTTGAATAATAATAAGGAGTTTTGGCTTCAAATTCAGCACCACAGGTATCTACCATTTTATAAACAGGTTCCACCTTATGCTTAAGCCGAAGTTTAACCACTTCCTTTTCCGTTATTTTTAGGAGTTCAGCTAAAAATCGATCCGAAAATCCATATTCTTTTGCCTTTCTAAGCGTTTCAACCGATAACGGATTCTCTTTTATAAGTTCCAATTCAAACTCATAAAGTTCCCATAATTGATTTAAGAACCATGGATCAATTTTTGTTAATTGATAAATTTCATCAATACTTAACCCTGCCTTAAATGCACCTTTTATATAAAATATTCTTGAAGCATTGGGGTAAATCAGCTTGTCCCGAAGTTTCTTAATATCAACATCTTTTGCTTCATCAAATCCATAATGCCCAATTTCAAGCGAACGCATTGCCTTATTCATGGATTCCTTAAATGTTCTGCCAATCGCCATTGCTTCTCCGACAGACTTCATCATGGTATTTAAATTACTGTCAGCATTTGGGAATTTTTCAAAAGCAAATCTAGGTACTTTTACAACCACATAATCTAGAGTCGGTTCAAATGAAGCTGGCGTTTCTTGTGTTATATCGTTTGGAATTTCATCCAGAGTATAACCCACAGCTAATTTAGCTGCAATTTTTGCTATTGGAAATCCTGTCGCTTTAGATGCTAATGCCGAACTTCTAGACACTCTCGGATTCATTTCAATAACAATAACATCTCCATTTTCTGGATTAATTGCAAACTGAATATTACTGCCACCTGTATCTACACCGATTTCTCGCATAATTGCCAACGAATAATCCCTTAGTCGCTGGTATTCTTTGTCTGTCAGTGTTTGTGCCGGAGCAACGGTGATACTATCTCCTGTATGAACTCCCATGGCATCAAAATTCTCTATGGAACAGATAATCGTTACATTGTCATTCTTGTCTTTCATCACTTCCAATTCGTATTCTTTCCATCCTAAAACAGACTGTTCAACTAATACCTGACGGATTGGACTGGCATTAACACCATCGCTGACAATTCGGCCAAGTTCTTCTTTGTTATAAGCAATACCTCCACCAGTTCCCCCAAGGGTAAATGCTGGGCGAATAATTAAGGGATACCCAATTATGTCTGCAATTCGATATGCATCTTCAACAGAATACGCAAGATCGGATGCCGGTGTACCAACTCCGATTTTTGCCATCGCATCCTTAAATAACTTTCTATCCTCTGCTTTTTTTATTGCTTCAAATTTTGCACCGATAAGTTCTACATTAAATTCTTCAAGAGTCCCATTCTCAGCCAAAGCCATTGCAACATTTAACGCTGTTTGCCCACCCATGGTCGGAAGAAGTGCATCTGGTCTTTCTTTTTCAATAATTTTTCTAACAATCCCAGGCGTGATGGGTTCAATATATGTTTTATCCGCAATTTCAGGGTCCGTCATAATGGAGGCTGGATTACTATTAATGAGAACGACTTCGTATCCTTCTTCTTTTAACGCTTTTACAGCCTGAGTTCCAGAATAATCAAATTCACAGGCTTGACCAATTATAATGGGGCCGGATCCAACAATAAGAATTTTTTTAATATCAGTTCGCTTTGGCATCTTTAACCTTCCTTATTCTTAGAAATGTACTTGGACTTATTAATAATCGCTTCATAAATAGAGGCATTTGAACCTCTATTGTTGATAAAAACTTTTGTCCAAGAATCCTTTTTAAAATGCTCAATCTAAATATTGATGAAGCAACTTTTTTCTCTATAATAAACCCATGTTTTATTAATTCTGTCTGAATATATCTTGGATGAAAATTTATTGTTAGACCAATATCACTTCGATTCTCAGGTTTTATTGAGAATGGATGAAGCTTGCTTCGTCTGAACATGGCTCTGGTAATCTCAAGAACGTTTCGTTTGTTAGCATATTCGAGTATAAATACTGAGTTATTTTTCAATACACGATTTAATTCGCTAAAAAAACGAGGCACATCTTCTACATGATGCAAGACTCTAACAGAAACGCCTCCATCGAAAAAGTTATCATCAAAGGGTATTTCATATAAGCTACCTTGAACAAAATCTATATTCTTTTTATCCCCATACTTCTTTTTAGCGCTATCAAGAAGCTTCTTCGAATAATCAAACAGCACGATCTTTTTATCAATTATCTTTTCGTATGATGGAACCAAACGACCAAAACCTGCACCACAATCAATAAAATTAGAAACTGACTTATTTAACATTTTTTTTATTATGGATTGTTCAATAATATTCTCATAATGTCTGTCACTCCAGAAATCACTTTCATAGTTAATATCATCATAATCCGTAATATTTTGTTTAGGGTTGTTACTTTTACTCACGTTGGCTGCCTCCATGATACTAACCTAGAACACTTCGTCGAATTAAAAAAAATGGATATATCACTTATTATGGTATTGGAGTCGGAACACACACTCATTTTCACATTTTTTTGCATTAGGGAAATTATATGATAAAGCAATTAAATTGTAAAACGTTTCACGAGTCTATATTATGAATTAACTCTCTCATTTTCTTTAGATCAAGCTCTTCAATGTTCTTATCTAACTCTGGCATAGGATCATTAATTATGGGTTCCTCAATCGTCGGAGATTCAATAACAGTGGCATCATCGTGAATTGATTCTTCTTTTGAATCCGTGCTAATTTGATTCTGTTCTTTTATATTATACAGTGCTTTCAATGATAGGCGGCCTCCATCTTTTGTAAACGCTAAGTTGACTGTATATCGTGTAAAATCCCACTCTGTCGATAAAGCTGTTCCACCAGTTGCTTTTCCATATAAGCTTGTAAGCAGTTTTTTTATCTTCAAATAACGGTCTACATAATTTTCCTGATCTGGAGGTGCAACTTTTATAATTGCCTCCCCTTTATAAAACATATCATCCTTAAAATAAAACATTAAAATTGCCGGTTCATATCCAAAATCGTAGTCAAAATAATATACCCCATCATTGGGCATACTTTTAACGCTCTTTTTTTGAGCTGCAAATTCTTTGTAAAATTCTTTTAATGTTGCACCAAATTTTAAGCTCTTAAACGTAACATCTTTATCTCGAGGATCCGGAACATAGTATGACCAAGTATAGTTATCGTTTAAAATAACCTGTTTCCCATTTTTTAAGTTTATTATTTCTTTTTTTTCACTTGAAAAACAAATGGATATTAAAAAAATAGTAATAAAAATAATACAAACTTTTTTCAATTAAAATCTCCTATCTATTTAATTTTATATTTAATTTATCATCCGATCAAGCAAATCTCCTATTTCATTCGTTTTATCTATATATTACGTTAGTTTTATCTAGAAATATGCTTATGTTTTATTGAACTAATAATGTTTTTAAGTATGATAGGTTGTATGAGAGTTCTTCCTTACGGCACACAATCGATATCTTTTTCAGACAAGCTTAAGATTTTTCGTTCTTTTGGAACCGGCTGGTTAACCTGCGGTCCACAGGTACAAGAGTTTGAAGAAGCCATTGCCCGCTATGTCGGGGTTAAGCATGCTATTGCTGTAAGTAACGGCACAGCAGCACTTCATTTGGTTCATCTGGCCATTGGGTATGGAGAAGAAGAAGTCGGGATTACCTCCCCAAACACGTTTCTAGCCAGTTCCAACAGTATTATTTATGCCGGCGGTCGACCCAATTTTTCTGATATCGACTCGGCATCATTCAATATAAATATAGATACTATAGACCCCAACACAAAAAATCTTAAAACAATCACTCCCGTTCATTTTGCCGGATTACCCATCAATGTTAAGAAGCTGAAAGAAAAGTTCCCAAACACAATTATAATTGAAGATGCCGCTCATGCTTTAGGAAGCAAGTTTCACGATGGGGAGGAATGGGTTAAAACTGGATGTTGCAAATATAGTCTGGCAACCATATTTTCTTTTCATCCCGTTAAACACATAACAACAGGAGAAGGGGGAATTATTACAACAAATGATGACCAACTTGCCGATATGCTTAGACAACTTCGCTCCCATGGCATGATCAAACCGAACGGGCATCCGGACCCTTGGTATTATGAAATGACGGAACTTGGATATAATTACCGGATTACTGATTTTCAATGTGCACTTGGTTTATCCCAACTTAAAAAACTTGATTCATTTATCAAACGAAGACGACAGATTGTTTCGCTGTATCAATCAGCTTTTTATAATATCGATGGAATCTCTTTTGCAAGCGAAGAAAAGTGGCAATTCAACAGCTACCATTTATTTGTATTACTTATTGATTTTGAAAAATTCGGCATGCTTAGAAGCGAGTTCATGAACAAACTAAAAGAAAAGGGGATTTTAACTCAGGTTCATTACATTCCAGTTTATCAGCAACCCTATTATAAAAAGCATTTTCCTCATAACGAAGCAGATTTTCCAAATATGGAAGAGTACTATAAAAAAGCAATATCGATACCATTGTATCCAAAAATGAATAATTCCGATGTATCTCGAGTGATTAAAGAAATTAAAAACACTTTAAAAATATCCTAGGGACGATTACAATAATCTTATGATTAAACGAATACTGATTGTTGCGGCGCATCCAGATGACGAGATTCTAGGATGTAGCGGAACTGTTGCCAGACTCATTTCCGAGGGAGCAGAAGCATATACATTAATTCTTGGAGAAGGAATTACCTCAAGAAATAACGAAAACTTAGAGCAGGTCACGGCAGAAAAAGGAGAACTTGAAAAACAACTCCACAAAGCCAATGAAATAATCGGAGTAAAAAAAGTATTTCGCTCGTTTTTTTCAGATAATCAGTTTGATACACACAGCATGCTTGAAATTACAAAAGCCATTGAAGCCGTTAAAAATGAAATAAAGCCCGATACTATTTTTACTCATTATCAAAATGATCTAAATATTGACCACCAAATCACCTATCAGGCAGTAATAACCGCTACACGACCAATTCAGGACGAAAGTGTAAAAACGATCTATTCCTTTGAGGTTCTGTCCTCTACCGAATGGAGTTTTCCAACAAGTTTCTCTCCAAACACATTCTTTGATATCACTCACAGTATCGAGCAAAAAAAACAAGCAATGGCAGCCTATTCAATGGAACTTCGAGAATTCCCTCATCCCAGATCGCTTAAAGGAATCGAACTAAGCGCACAGAACTGGGGAATGAAAGTTGGATTACCAGCGGCGGAAAGTTTTATATTGATCCGAGATATAAACTAACCACCCACTGTTAGTCCATCATTATCACTTTTTACTTTTTTGGCGATAATGGCCAGTTTTCATTACATCGGTTAATCCAAGATTCAGTTTATCGGATATACGACGTAAATGTGTTTTTGCTATCTCTTCCATTTCCTGACGCGACATACTGGTATAATTTATCGTTAAATCCTGACGATCACCCATTTTTAATAAGTATTCTTCATCATCTTCAATTAGTCCCATTTCTTTTGCTAAATCATACATTGGCGTTCCGGGTTGTGGGAGCAAATATCCAGTACTTGGATATATTTCGGCGTCATAACACACATCAAATGTCTTTTTAATCGTTTCCACCGTCTCTTCAGGATAACCTAATACAACAGCGGTTACTGGCACTATCCCCGATTTTTTAATCACTCGAGTCTGCTCAATAAAGTCGGCTAATTTAATTTTCTTATTCATGTGGGTAAGAATTGCTTCATCTGCAGATTCAAGAGAATATCCAAGCGACACACAACCCGCTTTTTTAAGTTTCTTTAGCAATGGCAAATCTTCATCTTTAAATAAGGTAGCTCTGCAATCTGCAACCCAATAAAAAACAAGCTTATTTGCGATGATTGTATCAGCAAACTCTTCCGCCTGCTTCTTTGAAAACAATGTTAATTCATCAAAAAACTGAACATAATTCAATCCATATTTGTCTTGTAGAAATTTTATCTCATCACATACTTTTTGTATGGGACGAACACGGTAACGTTTTCCGTAAAATGCATGATAACAAAAGGTACATTGAAACGGGCAACCCCGTGCAGTATTCATTGGTAGTGCAACCAGTTTCTCGTATTCAACCGGATAGGGTTCCGGGACATTCATTTTACACTTTGATAAATAAAACTCCATATTCCATAAACCATAATTAATAAATGGCAGATTATCCAATTCCTGAATCATCGTTCTTTCTTTGGTGTATTTAATTAATCCATTTTCTTTATACGCAATGCCACTTACAGCATCAATCGATTTTTTCTTCTTGATAACGTGTAGCAATTCAACAATTGTGACATCTCCTTCGCTAAATACGGCGATATCAACTTCTGTCTTATTTAGGAGTATTTCCGGAATTGACGATGCCACGGTATTTCCAGCGATAATTTGAGCATTCGGGTGGTGCTTGCGAATCATTTTTGATATTTTTTTAACATATCGATAGGCAGAAACAATGGTCCCCAGTGTCACAACATCAAATTTTGCTTTCTTTATTAAATTTTCGATCTCATCATCTGTTGGTCTAAGTGCCTCTAAATCCAGAATTTCTAGTTCGTATCCAGCATTATCTATAGCTGTGGCAATATACCCCAAACCAATTGGAAAAAGAGATTTTGGACTTTCCGGTCGTAATGCAATATTTATTAGTAATACTTTCATTTTAATAAACTCCTTATCTCGATTTTTTTAGCTGATCTTTCGATATATTCCCCATTAATATAATATCTTTCACATTTTTTATGTCAACATTAAACAACAAATCCAGTATCGATAAATGGCTTTCAAATTCACCATGCAATTGGGGATACTTTGGATGGATATATTCTTGAAACATAACATCCATCCCTTGGTCATTAAAACTTTTTACGTCTGCATAATCTTTACCAAGAGCTCCAAAAATATATAAATCTGTATTTAATTCCTTGCACATACTCAAGACCAGATCATTTTTGCTTCCTGAAACAGTCATCTCACTCAGCTTGTGCCAAGAAACGTCGATACCGAGTTCTTTTAACAAATATTTTAATACATACTCATTTAAATCGCATATTTTAACCCAATCCTGTTTATATAAATCCTCAAAGAAATCGGATGTCTGATTAAAGTATGGCGCTTTTTTATAGTTCAAGTAGATGCTCATCCAGTGTTTCTTTCGCCAAGGCAGATTATTGTTTATCATGATATCTTTTATGGTAAGGCCTGACTCAAGGTATCCTTTATCTAAAACAGGCACAGTTAACCAAATTGGCCCATTTTGAGTTTTTATTTTATTACGATTTATCCATTCTTTTGGCACATATTGAACATCATCAAAACTCACATAAGCATCTGCAAGCATAATCTTATGAATTAATCCTAGCCATGGTAGATACGTTGGTTGATGAGCTGTCAAAATCATAATAATCCTCCGATGTTTTCTATAATATATTGAATGTCTTCTGATGTAAGACTTGGATATGCTGGCAGGGAGATGTACTGGTTAATATTTGATTCTGCCTGTTTAAAATGGCTTATTGGAAGATTAAGATACACATGCAACAATTCTTCACGAAGCAAGGGCTGAATTACCTGAATCCCTTTATCTCTGAGTTTTTGAACATAAAGCCCAGCATTATTTACTTTTAACATAATTCGATAATAATTGGGAATTTTTGTATCACTAGCACTATCCAACACATTATTTCCAAAGGCATTTTGATATTTTGCCACTATCTGTTTTCTTTTAGCTAATAATAGCGGATATTTTTTTATCTGTTCCAAAAGAACCGCACTATTAATATCTGAAAGAAGAAAATTAAATCGCGGTTTATATGTTTTTGGCATGTCAAAATTGATATAATCATCCACCCAGCGGATAAATGACTCCTGCTTTGAGCACACTGCTCCGCCATACCCACTGGTAATGGGTTTGGTTGCATAGAATGAATAGGTAGAAATAATCCCAAAGTTTCCTACTTCCCGAGAAAGATATTTAGCACCGATACTTTGAGCGTTATCTTCAACAAACAAGATTCCCTTATCAACAAATTTTTCAATATCGGCTGGGTATCCAAAAGTATTGGTTAAAATTACAAGCGATTTTGAATCATAGTAAGGCATGACCGTATCGATGCTTAGGTTCAGTTGATTATCAACATCCAGAACAACTGCCTTTAAATCCGCCATCATGATTGCATTTAATACCGCAGTACAGGTGTATGTTGGGATTAAAACCTTTTCAATCTGATACTCTTCTTTTAACCATAATAAAGCTAAGTATAATGCCGTTGTTCCGCTATTAACTAATCTAGACTGAATACCAAGCCCTATAAATTCTGATAATGCACTTTCAGCCTCTTTTCCGACTTTCCCATAGGAAATATATCCGCTTTCCAATACACGAGCTACCGAAACTTTTTCTTCGTTACTTAGCGTCGGTTTATTATGGGGGATTTGTTTCATTGCGTACCTTTTCTTAATACGAAATCAAACATATGGGTTGCCTGAAACAACACAGGATTAACAGATCTCTTCTCGCATGCATTAAAACCAATATCCATGGCGATTTGCTTTATTACATTAAAATCAAACCAGAATCGATTTTCTTCAATTTTTAAAGATTCCTCTATTTTTTCGGCAGGCCAATCGAGTTTTTCATAGGACTTAATATAAGATTCTTTAAGCTCTATATCTGGGTTTTGTGTAAAAACTAGTTCTGCAGTATCGGTTGTTTGATTGAATAGAAGCGTCAATGCCGTTCTAATTTCATCATAGTTTTTTAAGTATTGTAAAACACTGCCCACTATTACTTTTGAACATATACTATTTTTTTTCTTCGTATTTTCCATATCCAGCATATTTTCTTGATACACTTCAATATTTTGGAAATTTTGTGTTGTTTCCCTAGCTTTATCCACCATATTTTGAGAATAATCACATAAATACACCTGTTGAACCAATGGTGCAAAATATAAAGAAACGAGACCCACTCCGCCGCCGATATCTAAAAGAACGTCTGTTTTTTCTATCAAACTAAAACTACTCACAATATCTTGTATGTATAAATAATAGTCCGAAAAAGAATAGGACCTCTTCCCCATGGTTGCAAAGGGATTTTCTTCTGCGGCTTTTTCTTCCCATACCTGATGCCAATTTACGTCATTATTTGTCATATCAGAACCTCTCAATACTGTTGCTTAAATCTTTTAATTTATATTCTATCGTTTTGGCCTGCAGTTCTACCCGACAACCATCCAATTCGATAAACGCCGGATAGTTCGCATTTGTTGCCAAAATCTCTAGGATTACTTCTTTAATCGTTTTATCCGGGTCTAATTTATTTTGCTCCGGTGTTCGTTTAGGGTGATAGCTTGCATTAGCATTTTCCTGAACCATACCCGAAGAGTCATTACTAATATTATTTACGAACTCTTTTACTATTTCAACAGTGGCTTCCTGATCGATTCGACGCAAATTATCATTTGAGATATAGCGTGGTTTTTGAATACGAAGTTTCATTAAAATATTTCCTGAATCTACTTTTTCATCTATTTTTATTAAAGATACGACAAATTCTTTATCTGCATTTGCTATGCAGTTATAAATTGGAGCCCAGCCTCTTCCCTTAGGTAAGTCTGATGAATGAATTACTACCATTCCTTTCTTTGGAATATTAAAAAGATCTTTTTCTATAATCTGATCATAATTGCTGACAATCACGAGATCGTGGCTTTGATTAATATCTGTTTTGCTTTCAGAAATCGTAAACCCGATGTCACAGTTTTCAAAATATGACGCTAATGCGATTGCATCTGGACTATCTGTATCTCGTGTTAACCATAAAATATTCATATTAAATAAAGTCTTCCAACTTAACTGGATCGCCTTTTTTGATTGCCCTTTTTAATTGACGGCCCAGAATAAAATCCTGATGTTTCGGTTCAATTCCAGACGGAGCTCGTTTAAAATCAATATCCGATTCCATTATGATCTCTCCCGCATTCATGTCTCGACCGACCACAATTTTACGTTGCATAATCGATCTCATGTTTTTTTCTTTATCGGTTGGTTCGAGTACGGAACTTCCAATTGCTTTTTCGATAAAACGAATATCTTCTGTGTATTTTTTCAAATCTTGCGGTTCCATTGAAAACCAATGATCCGGCCCCGGCATATTATGATCTAAGGTAAAGTGTTTCTCGATCACTGTTGCACCAAAACAAACCGCACCCACTGCAGCAGCAGAACCAATTGTATGGTCTGAAAAACCCACATCTACGCCAAACGCTTTGCGGATGGCTGGTATTTTCTCTAGGTTTACTTCCTTGGCTTCCGCTGGATAGGATGAGACACAGTGCAATACTGTAATATCGTCATTACCCGTTTTCTTTATTTCGTTTATGGCATCTTCAATTTCTGAAGCATAGGCCATCCCTGTGGATATAATCATCGGCTTTTGTTTTGAAGCGTAATAATTCATTAGTTTTAGATTCGTAAGGTCATCGGAGCCGACCTTAATAAATGGCAACTCTGTTATGGACAATAAATAATCAAGATCTTTTATATTTTGAGCCGTCGAACAAAAAGTAATATCATGTTGATCACAACAATCAATGATCTCATTCCAGTCACTATCTTTAAACTCATATCGTTTAAACATGGCTAACATGGATTCTGTTACTTCTTTCCCCTGAGATTTATAAGTGTAGGTTTGATTTGGGTCAGAAACGAATTCATCCGCTTTAAATGTTTGAAACTTGACGCAATCCACTCCGCATTCGGATGCAACCTTAATCATCTGTTTTGCTGTTTCCACATCCCCATTATGATTGATTCCCACTTCTGCAATTATGTATATATTATTCTTCATTTTTACCCCTCGACTCCTGCTTTTTTAAAACAAATAAAACACCCTCTATTTTTTTGTTTTTTTCTTTTCTTAAATCCACTAAATTCTGATTTTCAATATCGAAACCAAAATCAGTTGCCAAAGACTGAATATAATCAATTGAATGAGCATACCGACCGGATAACCTTAATTCATATTTATTTGAGCTAATTAAATTTTCTATGGAAAAAACAAATAAGCCATCCTTATCTAACTTTTCATGAACAACTCGAAACATGTGTTTTAAATTCCCAATATATACAAACACATCCGCTGCGATAATCAAATTGTAATTATTTTTGCTATCATTTAGGATTTCAACAATATCGCCTACCCATAATTTATTATAAATCTTTTTCTTTTTTGCTTCTTCTATCATTTTTGGTGACAGATCAATACCGTCAATGATGCCTGTAATATCGGCCAGTGTTTCACCAACCAAACCAGTACCACACCCAAGATCCATAATTTTATATTTTTTATTTTTCGGCAAGTACTCCCTAATTAATGCGGGGGTTTTATACTCTAGCTTATTTAGTAAATCCTTTTCAAAATAGCTTGCATACTCATCGAATAAATCTGCCACATATTTAGCAGTTGCTTTCTGCGGTGTATCGCCATTTAATGCTGCGAACATATGTTTTGCACTATCATCTCGCGGGTCTAGTTCTAACAGTTTTTCAATCTTAGCTTTTGCCTCTTCATACCGACATTGTTTTATATAAACACACCCTAAATTGTTTAAAACTTTTATAGCATTTGGATTAATCTCTAAAGCTTTTAAGTAGTGATTCACTGCGTTATCTAGGTCACCCATATTTTGAAATATTAGGCCCATATTGCTGTATGCCTCAAAATATTTTGGTTCTAATTCAATCACTTTTTTATATGCATCTATTGCCTGTTGTTTATCATTATTCTCTTTATAGGTGTTCCCTAAATTATAGAAATAGACCGGATTACGAGGATTTATCTTAATAGCATCGTTAATCAGTTGAATGGCACGGGGCATGTTTCCACTCTGTTTTTCAATGAGGCCTAAAAGATGTATGACATCACTTTGTTTTGGGTATATTTTTAGAATTTCTTGATAAATCTTTTTTGCTTGGTCATATTTTTGAGTTTGATGCAAACTTACAGCTTGCTGAAACATGTATTCAATATTATTTATATCAGTTGTCATTGGATCTCAGTTTATTCATTATTTCATTGGCCACTCTTTTTGCCCCTTGTCCATCTACAAATGTCTGCCCGATCGACGACCTGTATTTTCGCTCATTATAACTTAAGTATAATTCATTAAACTGTTTTAAAAAAAGGGTTTCCCAATTTTGTATTTCAATATCGATAACTTCGCTAATAAAACCTGCCTTTTTCCAGTTTTCCATATTTAGTTTCTGATTATCGGCTACTTGAAATAAAATTGACGGAGTTCCTGTTGCTGCAAGTTCATAAGTCGTCTGTCCACCCGCAGATATCGCAATATCAGCATGTAGCATTAAATCCCTCATTTGCTGCGCTGAAATGTTCTGCAAAATACTTGCCTGCTTATTATATTTCTGAATAATTTCATCTTTATGTTTATGGTTCGGGCCAAGAACAAGCGTAATATTAACATTTTCTATTATAATCAATTCTAAAACTTTCTGAGATAAATTAAATGAATCTTCGCCACCAAAGGTTAAGAATACTTTTTTTACTTTTTGGTTCAACTTTCGTTTTCCGATATTCCAAAACACTTTTCGCAAAGGGATGTATTTTGTTCCCAGAAGAGAGGTGTTTGCCTTACGATTATATGAAAATTTATCGGCTAAAATAGAGCCGTTCAACACATAGCCATTTGGATATTTAATCCTCATAAAATCATCAATACTCACTAGTAATTTATTGTTTTTTGCTAAATTTTTATAGTAATCTTCATCTGCTAAATATGAGTCGATAATGACAAAATCATAGCCAACTATATTTTGGCTCATCCAATTTTTTACCTGAAAGGGATTGTCTTTCTGAGATTTTAAATCACCGTTGTAATTTACTAAAAAATCGTGTTCCACTTGTTTTTCGATGAGTGCATCATGAAGAGAAATACACCTAAAAATATGCCCCCAGCCAATTCCTTCTCCACCTTCAGTTAAAATAATACCTTTCATCTATTTAAACTTCGGATAATTTTGACTTAAAATACTCAGCTGCTCGATCCAAGTCTTGGAGTTCCAATATTTTTATGGCTTCTACGACCTCTTCTTTTAATGAGTTAAATGCACTTTTCTGTCTAACACTTGAATTAATTTCATATAACCACGGTTTTTTCTCAAATAAAGACAGTATCTCTTCAATCTTTATAATTTGATCTTCACGGTATAAATAGTCATATACCTGACACAGTAAAATGTAATCATCCTTTGTATCCAGAGTAACTCGCAATCTATGGTTTTGATATTTTTCAGGGGCAAATATTTCTTTCACTTTAAATTTATCTGGATGCTCTTCCATATAAAGCGCCACCGCTTCTCTATCTATTTTTTTAGTCGCTTCATTAAATGTTTTCTCTAATGCCTTAAAGGTAAATACCTCTACTGCAAAGCCATGGGGATATGAATTAAAATTGAATATATAGTCCCAGTCGCCTTCATTAAAAATAGCAATTGTATCATCAATAATGGCTGGATCAATTAAGGGACAATCACTGGTTACTCGAACAACAACCTCCAACTGATTTTCAATTGCCGCATAATAAAAACGGCTTAATACATCATGCTCATCTCCACGAAACCACTTTACCCCATTTAATTCAGCTGCTTCTACCACTTTTTCATCACATTTGTTAATGGTGGTTGCTATTATAATCTCATCTATATTATTACAGGCTTTTAATCTTTTAATAACTTGGTCTAAGGCAGTTGTTTTGCTATTTGCTGGAAGTGGTAATAATACTTTTTCTGGTAAGCGTGTAGAGGTTAATCTGGTTTGTACAATAACGCCTATTTTCATTTCTTCAGTAGATACATAATATCTCGATTTGAATCAATCAAATAGGGATATATTTTTCTTTTAACTTCACTCAATTCAGGGAATTGTGATTGAAACAACTTTTGATAATCACCCTTCCACATTAGGTTTCCTTGTCCACGGTATGGTAATTCAGTAAATTCCTCGTTAAAATATTCAAATCCCCATATGTATTGATTAGAAACCCGAACCATTTCTTTAAACACATTTTTTAAATTATCTGGATTAATATGGATCAATACTCCAGAGGTAAAAACCAAATCAAAATAGTTGTCTTTATACGGTATATCAAATCCAGATGCTTGAATAATGTTGATACCGGTTGTTTTATTTTTTGCCCTTTCAACAGCATCCCATTGAAGTTCAATGCCATAGAGATTTTTAAACCCAATACTCTGAAGTTGGTTCAGTTGTCCTCCAAAATTACAACCTATCTCTAGTATCTTGATGTCTCGCGAAAGATTACCAATAAATTCTAAATTAATCTCATCCCTTGATAATCCAAACCGCTCCATTGAAAGTTGGTTCTGGCCATCAACAGTGTAATCATTTCTTAAATTATACTCTTTCCCAAACTCACTGCTCCATTTATCTTCCTGATGGGTCATAATTTATATCATCTCCATAAGTTGTTGTTTATTTAACCATACGTCATTTATATCACTTCGATAAAAGAAATTTTCTTGTACAGATGGATAGTTCTCGTATTTTTTCAATCGATCCGTTTCAAAGCTAAAGGATGGTAATATGACATATAAATCTCCAATATCGCGAACCATTCTCGATTCATCTTCTGAAATAAGGGTTTCATGAAGCTTTTCACCCGGACGAATACCGACAACTTTGTATGAAATATCATCACCAAATGCTTTGGCTAGGTCTACCATCTTCATACTTGGAATTTTGGGGATAAATACTTCTCCACCCACACTTTCTTCGAAAGCACGAATGACAGTCTGTACACTTTGTTCCAATGTTATCCAAAAACGAGTCATTCTATCGTCCGTTAACGGTAATACTTTTTCACCCTGACTGACTAATTTTTTAAAAAAGGGAATGACACTGCCTCTACTACCGACAACATTTCCGTATCGCACTAAACTAAACGATGTTTTTTTCGCTCCAACGTAGGCATTTGCGGCTACTAATACTTTTTCCATTGCCAACTTTGTAGCACCATACAAATTAACAGGTGCGACTGCTTTATCTGTTGAAAGAGTGATTACTTTTTGAACACCATTTTCTATTGCAGCCATCGCTACGTTTTGTCCACCAACAATATTGGTACGAACCGCTTCAAAAGGATTATACTCGCACACCGGAACATGTTTTAATGCCGCTGCATGAACAACATAGTCGACACCCTTCATCGCCATGCTTAAGCGTTGAGCATCTCGAATATCCCCAATAAAATATCTCATACACGGTTTATTAAACTTTGGTTGCATTTCGTATTGTTTCAGCTCATCTCGAGAATAAACAATCACTTTGTTTGGAGTATATTTTTCGGTAATAACCTCTATAAATTTTTTCCCAAATGAACCTGTCCCACCCGTGACTAAAATATTTTTTCCATTGAACATGATCGCCCCTATCCCTTTATGTATTTTTTCGATATTCTATTTATCATATCATTAATTTCTGAACTAAAAAATGTCATTCCATCTGATATTGAACCAAAAAATAACACGCCCTTGTTCCTCATATCCACTTGCCTGTCTTTATTTGAATACTCTTTCCCAACAACATTTTCTAAATACTTAAACAAATAATATCCGCCCTGAATTTGTTGAGCAATAAAACTTACCTGATGATTATATTTTGCGCTAAGTTCTTCCAAATTTTTATTGATTGTTTGGGTATATTTGTCTACTAATTTTTGATTCATTTTTTTCTTTTTCTCTTCCTTTTGAAGATTTTCAAAGGCTTTTAATCCTTGATCTGCGACTGCCTTAATTTCATCATAAAGTTTGATGTTATCTTCTAATGTTTGAAGGATCTTGGGTAATTCAGTATAATCATATTCCCGTCTAATCGGGAGATTAAAATTTTTATTATCTAAACAGTACTCTTTTATATATTTAGAATATGCTTCTTCCAGATTAATATGTTCCGTATGGTCAATAAACACTCCCCGTCTTGTACAATTTACAACAGCTAAATCATTTGCAACTATCATTCTCTCCAAGTATCGTCTGTATGAATCAAACGCTATATTAACCGGAACCTGTTCTTTATGAATACCTTTCACAAAAAAACATGGTTCTAACCGCTCCTCTTCGCCATCAAAAAGCTTATACCTATAAAAATGTTTCCCATTTTCCGTAAATATACTGACTTCATGATCAAATCGACAACCATCAACATGCGTCTTTTCTTCATAGGACAAATCCTGTCCCAATAGAATAATTTTCGTTGCACCCATTCTAAAAGCAAGCTGGATGGACATAAATGCAACTGTCATTGCCCCTTGAATTAAAGCATCACTTGGAATAACTATTTTAAATAAGTCGAGAAATTCAACTAGATACTTTCTGTTTCTAATTGCAGAGGGAGATATTATAAAATTTGCTTTTATATTGTCCATAACTGAATAATGACAATTTGCTTCAATAACAACTGGAATATCACCTATTTCAATATTCTCTAAATAGTAACGCACCTCTTTTTTCATATCTAATATCGTAACAAAATCTGGACGAATTCCTTTTTCTAACAGAGGTTTTAAAACAGACGCAACCGCAATAATACAAACATCATTCTGTATTTTCTTTAAGAAATCCAGATCATCAACTAATGAAGGCCCCGCTGCAACGCATACTACTGGCTTACCCTTTACTAAATCTTTTAAGATACCAATATCCGGATATTCAATAAACTTATCGATACATCTTATTTCGTTTTGAAGTATCATCCCTCCATACATCATTGAGGTTTGAACATTCGATTGCTTAAATAAAGTTGCATCCCTAATAATTTTTAGTATAAGTTCTATCGTTTCCAGTGCTACTTTGTTATATGGATAATACACAAAATATTTTAAACCTTGGTATACATAATCTGATGCTTCCAAATTAAGAACAATATTTCGCTCAAGTTCTTGATGATTCTCTGCAACCAACGGATTAAAATATGGATATTTTTTTATAATTTCTGAGAAATCGAAGTAATGCAATAAAGTGAAAAGATAATTTTTGCTTGGGAAAACAAAATACATATGTTTATACCAATTATATTTTTCCAACATATAGTTAATCATATACGGATCTAACGTAAGAACCATCCCAATGGACTTCTTCTCAATCGCCTCTTTGTTTTCAAGATATTCTTGGTCGATTATCTCCTTTGCAAAAGAATATGGGTCTATTGAACTAGTAATATTTATCTCTTGATC
Organism: Candidatus Margulisbacteria bacterium GWF2_35_9; assembly: GCA_001783275.1. Lineage (GTDB taxonomy): Bacteria > Margulisbacteria > Riflemargulisbacteria > GWF2-35-9 > GWF2-35-9 > GWF2-35-9. Next base: position 18,505 of record MFRH01000037.1, on the reverse strand, counting down.
ATCCTTTTTGTATACTAAACCGGCATTATCCGACGTGGTTTTAACCAATATCAGATTATTATCCATTTCACCACTATTAATTATTTTGGCAATTTCGCTGTTTAGCGATTTAAAACTTGCGATATTCTTTTTATATATATGCTCTTCTGTTGTGGTCATATATGCTTCTCCATTAAACAAGAAAGTTCATAATGGGTGGTTTCCCATAATAAAATCCAAGACTGGTGTTCTATCGAATATTTAACAACATTTAGTATCTCATTAAACCGGATCAAATCATTTTTATCTGGAGAACATAATGCAAATGATTCCTGAAGGTTTGTTAATTTTAAGGTGTATAATATTAATGAGTCCTTATAATCGATATCATATATTAATCTTGCTACAAGTTTTTTTAACTCATTCACATAAAGTTGAACATTATTGTCTTTATTTCCCATTTAACTCCCGATCATTTAGCTTTCTTAATAAAAAACATCCTACTAATTGCCTTGTTTTGAACTCATTATTATATTCTGCTCTGCAGAGTTCAAAATAATTTTTTAACAATTCACAGAATTCTTTAGACTGTTCCTCTAATTAAATGTTGCCTTTAACAGAGGTTAATGTCAAGAGAACTACCTTCTTTTAGCCCCATTTAACACGCAATCGAGAAGCTTAATCGTCCCTCTTCATTGCTTTGAGTAGACATTTCTGAATTTTCCTGAGGGGCACTCCTTTTTTCTGCTTGGTCAATATCTAGTTGTTTCCATGTTGATCTTAAATCCTGAAGCATATACAGCACCTCATTGACGCGAGCAGGATCGTTTTGAATATTCGCTTCAATTAGCTTTTGGCCCATATAATTGTATAATGAAAATAACGGTTTAGATATTTCATCGTACTCCATATTTAAGGAACACTGTAATTCTGAAATAATCGCGTTTGCTTTGTTGATATTGTAACATTTAGTTTCAATGTTCATTCCAAAATCCAAATTATCCAGTCTTTTTAAAAATTTAATTGCACCATCATATAACATCAAAACTAATTTACTCTTTGATGCTGACATTACCTCATCTTCTAAATATCTTTCATAAACCACGTTACAGCCCTCCTGTCTTATTTATAATTCCAATTATTATTTAATGACGATGTTTGCGATGTCATATACGAACTCATATTTTTTAATTCACCTAAAAGCGATTCCATTTGGGTAAATTGTTTTCGTAACCGCTCTTCTTCCATGGTCATTCTATCTTCAAGATTTGATATCTGTTCATCCAAAACGCCCATGTTGCTCGCAATACCATCTAAAGAAGAACTCACTGCACCCGTACCACCATTGGTTATCTTTGAAAGTGCCAGATCCATAGCCCCTGCCATGCCAATTGTTTGATTTGCTTGGATATCGAGTATTTTTGCCTTTGCACCAGTTCCCTGAATATCATTCAATCTTATCTTTTCTGTACTTAGTCCATAGGGAAAATACACTGTAATATTTTTACCTGTATTACCTGTTATGGAACGATAATCAACCCAATCATCCGTTTTGCTGTCCCAATACTGCAAAACGAAGCTACTTAATACATCATCCGTATTCGTATCCACTCCATACACTGAAAAACTGGTAAACTCTTTTGCTGTCCCAAAATCCAATTCATAGGAAGATCCATTATCCGCTTGCCAGCCTGTGCTACCACTTGCAAAATTACTTAATTGTGTATTTCCATCGACAGCACCAGAAGCGGACCATCCTGGGTCTGTACTGCTTGCTAACACGGTTGCTGTTGATGAGCTATTCAGAACATAGGTCATTAACTCTTTTACTCCGTCCAAATTTGATTGCAACACGCTTTTCATTGTTGTTTCATTTATAGATAAGGAACCATCCAGCCCCATGGATATTCCTATTTGTGATAATGATGTAATGTCACCTGATAAACTCGACACACTCTTAGTAATCATCGAATACAACTGTTGTTGAATCATCATTAACGATGAATCACCAAATAGCACACCACCCTCTCCAGTATCACTATCGTAGGATAAGTGTTGGCTGAAGATGCTCATACTACCATTAAACTTATCAACAAAATCTTTAGCTGACTCAATAATTCCATCGGTATCGTTAAAGATACCAACCGTTATTGCGGAAGTGCTTGTGTTCTTTAATTCAAGTGTTAAACCCGTAATAAAATTTGAAACCGTATTTGAGGATGATGACGTAAAAACGGCACTGCCAGACGTTGGATTACCCATGATCAGTACGGCATCTTTTGCTTCAACAGCCGTGTCCATACTGAGCGACGATATATCTGAACTAAAAATGATCCGTCCTGTTTCCCCACTATTTCCAGACGTTAGTATTAAACGATATGGATTTGTTGACCCATCATTAATAACAGATGCCTTAACATCTATCCCTAAACTATTGATGGCTGATTGGATATCCTCAAGGGTATCAGTCGCTGTTATTGTTATGTTTTTTTCAAAACTTCCATCTATGCTACTTGAACTCGTACTTCCAAGTATCCCTAGGTCTTTTGCCATGTGCCCACTGCCATACTCAGAAACAACCAAGTTTTCACTGCCGGCATTTGAATCACTTATACGAATACCATCCCCTGTACTATTTATAGAAGCACTTATACCAAAACTGCTTCCAGCTAAGTTTATTTGACTAATAACATCACCGACTGTTTTTATTGATGTACTTTTAAGACTTAGAGAAAATGAATCACCATCGGTTGCCGAAAAAGTAATGACTCCTTGTCGAACTCCATCTCCCAAATTCATATCTTCTAGTAATGTATTCTCGCTCATATATTTAAAATCTAAATCTGAGCCTTTTAAACTATAATTACTGCTAGTACCTAATATTCCCAAATCTTCGGCAGTCGTACTTCCATTTTCAGTAACAGAAAATGTTGCTTTTGTGCTTGAATATAGTTCTAAGCCATTTTTTGAACTGTTATATCGGGCAGAAACTGCAGTTGTTCCGGTCTCGTTATTAATTGCATTCATGATATCCGAAAGAGATACCGCTCCGGTTATATCGATTGTTGTCCCTTCAATTACAAACGAAGTACCTCTTATCCCAGCTTGATCTGCATGTGCTCCAGTCAGGTTTTTAAGCATGACAGAATCGATACTTGCTATTAAGTCATCTCCTGCTCCTGTATTTGTTACATTTAGTATTCCTAAATCTTTCGCTGTGCTATATCCATTTTCAGTAATCACAAAAGCACCGGGAACATCTTCCGTTAACGTAATACTTTTCCCATTACTCGATAAAGTGGCTGAGACATTTGTCGTTGCGGACTCTGCGTTGATGGCAGCAATGACATCGGCTAAGGTATTTGCGGATGTCACATCAATGGTTGTGCCATTGATATTAAAGGACTGCTTGGAAATTCCTAATCCATCATTTAAGTTATTTAAACTACTATTTGTTGTTAAATAATGGATATTTCGACCATTAATGCTATTTGCAGAAACGCTTTGTTTAATACCCAAATCTTCAGCAGTTGAGCCTCCGCTGACTTCTTCTATCTTTAAATTATTTATTCCACTGCCATTATAGGAGATATCAATCCCATCTCCATTGGAACCAATACTTGCTGTAATATTTATTCCAGATGTATTATTGATCGCATTAATGACATCCTCAACATTCATTGCATGCGTTAGATCAATTACAGCATAATTGTTATCTCTATCTGTTATCTTTATATAACCTCGACCAACGCCATCTCCACCATTTAAAAAATTTAAGTCGGTTTTCTTTTCGATATCTCCATTTCCCATTTCAATACTGATTGAACCGGCTCCGACAGGAGTTGAATTATAATCATTAAATCCATTTGAGCTTAATTGATGGGTCGTTGCCAATTGATCGACATAAAATGAATAAGATCCCGGAGTTGCTGATAAAGAAGCCGTTACAGCTAGTACAGATTCATCTGAAATTGTGGCAGTTTTAACATCATAGGTTGATGTTTTTGATAAATTGTAAGCAGACAATTGCAATGTAACTAAATTTGATGCTAAGGAAGCCCAAGAATCTTCTTTGGCTTGTTCAAGTTCTTTTTGTGCAGTCAGATTGTCTACTCTCTGCCTTTTGATACTCATCAAACCATTTATGATTGACTCCGTATCCATCCCAGAAGAGATTCCACTTATACTACCACTCATGTTTCCCCCTATACCTTATATAGTATTAATAATAATACTTTTTTGTTTTTTGTCCACCAACCAGTACTTATATTATCGGTAATTTTACAAAAAACTTTAATGTAATATTTAATTTGAAAGATGGGTATATGTAAAAAAATCCGTGTTAAAACGGATCGGATTGTCTAATAATTAATAAAAGGCAATATTGTTTAACGGTACTGCCTTTTAGCCTTCTTCATCAAATAGGATACCTTTGATTTTTTCGTTAATACTCGCTCTGAGTTTAATTATTTCTTCCGGTGGTAATTCTTTTATCACTTGTCCTGTTTCTTTATCAACAATTGATGCAATAAATCCATCTATTCGATCATCCATTCGAAGATGAACATTAAACCCGGCATCTTGAATTTGTTGTTTTATCATATCGATTGTTTCTTGGATATTAGCATCAATATCTTCCAAATTCTGTTCAATCATCGAATTATCAATTTCTATCTCTTTAACTGGTTCAATTTTAACTTGCTCTAATTTAACGGGTTCCACAGGCTGATCTTGTTCTACCGGTTTTCTTATGGATTGCACACTCATTATACTTTTGTCTACACTTTGAACCTGCATAACAATACCTCCTTAATTAGAATAGGAGCTGCCCCGAAAGGCAGCTCCTTACTAAGACTTAACTTACTATCCCAATAATTGAAGGACTGTTGATGGAAGTTGGTTTGCTTGAGCTAACATCGCTGTACCAGCTTGTACTAGAATCTGATTCTTAGTAAACTCCATCATTTCTGCAGCCATATCAACGTCTCGGATACGACTTTCAGATGCTGATAGATTTTCTTTAGTAACACCCAAGTTGTTAATGGTTGTCTGTAAAGTAAATTTCTGGAAGGCACCTAATGTCGCTCTTGAATTTGATACATCTGTTATTGCTTGGTCAATGATAGAAATAGCAGAAGAAGCATCTGCACTTAACTGGAAGGTATTTCCACCACGAATATCTGATAGACTATTGGTTCCTGCAACATCTGTCGAGTCACCAATCTTATTTATTTGAACATCATCAATGGATAAATAAATAATATCAGATGCACTTGCGTTATCAGTTAATGAGAATCCTAACTGACCAGTCTGGATTGAAACATTACCTACAGTAGCCACTGTATTTCCAGCTGATGATAATGTAAATTTTGATCCGGCCCATTCTGTACCGATTGATCCATATAGAACAAGACCACTTCCACTTAACAGATCCCCATTTATTGTTCCAGCGACATCTGAACCAGCATCACTTCCTGCTTCATTTACTCCACCAGAAATGGTTCCTGTAAACTGATACTTAAGAGTAATATTATCCCCATATTCTGATGTTCTTAAAGATAACTTTGTTCCACCTGCATCATCTGAAGCTATAATTCCAGTTGTTGCTGAATCGGCATTTATTAAAGCTATTGCAGTTGCTAAGTGTTCTGCAACTGATTGACCAGCAGCTAATGTGACATTGTATGTTTTGATTGTTGTACCTCTCCACCATCTTCGTACCACATCGTGACTGAACCGGCTCCTCCAGCACTACCTGTTATTGCTGTTGCAGCTGTCGCTGTCGCTGCAGTTGCCGCTGTAGTAACTGCTATATCATTATTTCCTGAATTATTTACTGTTCCAATAGCTGTTACGGTAATATCTGAATCATTAGAAACTACTTCTGTTCCAGCACTACCATCTAATAGGTTTTGTCCACCATATTTTGTTGTCGTTGCGATTCTTTGCATAGATTCTAATGCTTTATCTACGGCTGTTTGGTCCGCAGCGATTGATGAGGAGTCATTTGCACCAGCATTTGCAGCATGAACAGCTAATGTTCTAATACTATTTAACATGTTGTTCATTTCTGTTAAAGCTCCCTCAGCGGTTTGTACCATTGAGATCGCGTCTGATGCGTTTGATATTGCTTGTGTTAAACCACCGATTTGTGCTCTTAGTTTTTCAGATATTAATAAACCAGAAGGATCGTCTGAACCTCGGTTAATTCTATATCCTGATGATAATTTTTCTAATGATGCACTTAAACCTGTGTTTGATACGCCTAATGTTCTCCAGGCGTTCATTGCTGCTATATTATGATTGATTTGCATTCCCATGTTTGTTTCCTCCTTGATTTTTAAAACAACTTGTTTCTTCCTTGAAACAATTTTTTACAGTTTGTTTTACGTGTCCTGCTGTTACACTTAATAAAGAAGCCCCCTGTTAACTCTTTATTGTATACCACCCCCCCGAGTTATAACAATTCAACTTAAAAAGACTAATATCCTTATAAGTATTTTCGGTAATAAATAAATAAACTTTAGCAGAATTATATCTATTTTTTATAATGTATTTATTTTACAGGAATCGCGCTCATCTTTTTCCTTATCATTTCTTCATAAAGCATCTCGAGAGAACTCACTATTTGCTTGCCATCCTTTAGGATTGAACGCTCCATTTTACTTCTTAGACTTTTATGCAAGTGTTCTAATTCTTCCCGATCGTTAGCTATTCTTACTGCAATTTTTAAATAGTCTTCAACAGAATTTGCTACGAGTTGTGGTAGCCCAATATTATTTAAAATACTCACGCCCACTCGCGATACATGCATTGCTCCTGCTAATGTAATAACAGGACAGCCCATCCAGAGTGCTTCGCAGGTGGTGGTTGCTCCATTATAGGGAAACGTATCGAGAACAATATCCATCTTATTATATAAGGCAAAGTGATCACTCTTTTTAGGAAGATAACCAATTAGGCTGAGTCGAGTCGAATCGATGCCATTATTCATCATTTTTGTTTTAAACTCCTTAGTAACATCATCATCGGTAAAGGATTTATTCTTTAGTATCAATTTTGATTCTGGCACGGAATGAAGTATTTTTATCCACAAATCTAAGACCTGCTCGTTTATTTTTATTAGTTGGTTAAAACTCCCAAAAGTGATGCTCTTTTTATTATGTAATGACTTATTCTCAATTTGAGGACAACTCTCGGGTGCTTGATAACAAATAAAACTTTCCGGAAGCCGAGTCAATTCTTCTGTATAATACTTCTCAGTTTCTCCCAGTGGGTCAGCATAATGATCTGTTATTCGATAGTCGAGGGTTTTTAATCCTGTTGTGTTTGGATAACCCAAGTAACTCACTTGCACAGGAGCATTCCTTTTGGTAAAAAGAGTAATCCTATTAAATGCAGTATGTCCCGATAAATCTACTAATATATTCACTTTATCTTTTTTAATCATCTCTGATGCTTCTTCATCCGTTTTTCCATCAATATTTCTCCAAAGATCTGCCTCTTTTTTAAACCAGTTTGTCATTTCATCTTCAACTGATGTTGTGGAGTAGCATATAATCTTGTATTTTTTATGATTATGATATTTAACGATCTGACTAATAAAATAGGCAACCGAATGGACTCTAAAATCAGCCGATACATAGCCAATACATAATGGGCATAGAATATTATTATTGTGGGGTTCAGATATGGTTACAGATGCCGACAAGCTCTTAAACTGCTCTGCCCAATGTTTATGTTCATTAAATATCTCACTCGCTTTCATTTGATGATCAAAATTTAACAAATATAAATAGTTACTATATGCCTGATGATAATTCGGTCGAACTCTTATCGCGTTTCGATACTGATCCATCGCTTTGCCATAGTTTCCTTGTTTATAATAAATCTGGCCTAGATTATTACATGCTTCAACAAAATCCGGTTTTAATTTTATTACTGTTTCGTATTGGATAACTGCCTCGCTATTGCGATTTGTGTCCTTGTACACGTTACCCAAATTAAAATATGCTGCAACAAAATCTGGACGAAGTTTTATTACTTGCTGGTAATGGTCTATCGCTTGGTCATAATTTGCTAAAGAATTATAGGTATTTGCTAAATTATAATGAATTTCAAAAGAATCGTTCTTTAATCTCAATGCTGCTTGAAAATAAAGAATTGCTTCAGGAAAATCTCTATTACGTTTTAGAACATTTGCTAAATTATAGTAAAACATGACATTATTTGGATTCAGTTTTATTGCTTTTTTAAAATTGGATATAGCTGGCTGTAACTGGCCACTTTCTTCAAATAATACACCCAAGTTAAAGTATGCTTCTGAAAAATGGGGTTTTATTTGAATAATCCTTTTTAATATTTTTATTGCATTTTCTTTTTGGCCATCCCGAATTAAACATTCAACCATTCCAAAGTATGACTCGACTAGTTCCGGTTTCCCGTCGATTGCTTTCTGAAATTCAATAATTGCTTCTTTTTCTTTCCCCAAGTCTTTAAAGATTATCCCAAGCATATAATTTGCTTCGTAAAAATCCGGTTTTATGTCTAATATTTTATTGTAATGGCTAATGGCAGCCTCAGTTTCACCCCTAACAATACATATATTTGCCAATTTATAATGGCACATCATGTGATTTGGATTAATCGCTATTATCTGCCGAAATAGTTCAACTGCTTCATTAACTTGCCCTTGGGTGTCTAATAAGCAGGCCATATCATATTGCATTTGTTCATTCATTAATTTATGGCTCGATTCTGAATTTCATATCATTTGCATCGTTATTGATTTTAATATCAACAAATCGTGCGTTTATCTCATAATCGTTGCCTTTAACAAAGGGCAAATTACGAATAATCTTAATATAGGTGGTTAATTGTTTGGCGTCTTTTTCTTCTCCTGTTTTATAATCGATTATGAGTACTTCTTTTTTTGTTTTATCAACCATTAATCGGTCGATTCGATACTCTTTTGAACCATCAAATATTACCTGTTCGTTAAACACTGTCCATCTACTATTAAAAATATCTGCGTGTTCTATTATGATGCTATCAATTCTTTCTAATATTTCGTTTAAACTTGATGAGCTAAATGCTTTTCCGTATTTGTGATACACCATTTTTTTTGCCGCTACCAATTCATCTTCTCGATTGTATTTAATATATGACAAATACTCATGAACCGTATTTCCCAACTGTTGACCATAAATATACTGTTCTTTTGCATAAAGTATCTGATCCTCTTGTTTGGAGTCGATCTCTTTTGCATTACTTCCTTTTTTTAAATACTTATAAATTTCTTGATCGGCTGTGATCTCCTCCATTTTTTCAGCATTTTCAGGATTTAATAGTATCTTACCCAAAGAGTAATTTCGATCAAACAGCTCCTCAAGAGACTCTTGCCCGGCATTATCACCTGGTAGATTTTTTATGCTTGATAAAATAGCTTCTTTAAATAAGTAATACATGTCATCCGTTTTCTTCCCAGTTCGTTCTTTGAGTTTATCTATATCTTGAATTTTTTTACCCACTACTGCATACAAAAAAAGACGATTTTTTGCTCGGCTTAGTGCAACATATATATTATTTATCTCTTCATTGAATTCTTTTTCTTCCTGATATTTAAGTAATTTACTGAATCCATCAATATTTTTTATAATATCGACTTCTTCTGATTGGAAAAACATATAGTCTTCTAAATTACTAAAATTTTTATTATATGACGCACATATTTGGAGATAATTGCTAGAGCGCGCCTTTGACCCAATATCCCAATAGAAAAATACATTTGGAAACTCCAGACCCTTTGCTTTATGAATTGTTGTAATCTGTATTGCATCTGATACTGAAAGGCCTACCTGTCTGTAGGATTCTGAATTTCTCTTTTTTTCTAGTTCCTGAATTAAACCCGGCAAATCTACTTTTGAATTTATGGTTGTTGAGCAATACGACTCTACTAACTCTAGAAATTTTACAATATTTTTAGAGTCATACTCTGTATTATAAATGTGATTAACTGTGAAATAATTAATTACACTCTGAACTTGATCAAATATAGGCAAATCCAAATCAATTTTGGAAAGGACTTTCTGAACGGCTCTTATTGATTTTAGTGACTGATATTGACTTAGATCATGCTTATGCTCCTGATCTAAACCCTTATATATCTCCAAAATTTCTTTTAGCTCTTGCGAATTAATCGTGATGAGATTTGATCGCAATATTTTTATAAGGTTCATAATATCGCCTATCGCGATGTAGTGCAAAATATACATAATATCCCTAACTGCTGGACAATCAAGCACCGATGCAGAACTTTCAATAATATATTTTAACCCTCTTTCCTCCAACAAATCAGCAATCTCATCCATTTCCTTATTTCGCCTTACAATAATAGCGACATCCCAAAGTTTAAATTTGCTACACTCAATTGTTTTTTGAACATAATTCACAAACGCTGTGGTCGTATCTTCCTCGGAATCTCGCTCATTTTTATCTATGGCAACTTCGACAAAGCCTTTATCTTCTTTTCTAAATGCTTCTATTTCTGGATATGTCCACTTCAAATACTGATTATCACTTATTACCTCAGCGACCTTTTTAAAAAATTCATTAACAAAGCTTATAATCTCTGGGGAACTTCTGTATGACGTTTGCAGCGACATAAAATCCTCTATTTGTAGAATAGATTGTAAGTTTTGTAATAAACCTTGTTCCCCACCTCTCCAACCATAAATCGCCTGTTTTTCATCTCCCACACAGATAATGCCACCATTTCGTGTCTCATCAGATATAATTTCATTAATCATCGGCAAGATAATTTTCCATTGAATTAAGCTGGTATCTTGAAATTCATCTATTAGAATATAGTTAATTTTATTCGTTAGCATTTCATAAAAGTAATTCGATACGGTTTGATTCTCATGATCAATAAAGGATAATTCCTCCGAATATAGGTATTTGTACGAGTAATACAGGATGTCTTGGTAG
>MFRH01000037.1:0-7524 GCA_001783275.1 Candidatus Margulisbacteria bacterium GWF2_35_9 | reverse complement strand
CATTAAACACTAGTTTAGCTAAGTTTATTAATTGAGTTTGGAATGGAACAATCTTTTTGTGATAGGCATACACTGCAAGCTTCATAATAAAAGATTGATAATCACCTAAAAGCGTTTGATGGATTTCTTTGAGAGGTCGGCTTAACCAAAAGTTTGTCTCACCTAGAAAGAGCTTCAGATTACTTGTCATAATTTGATCAAATTTCTTTAGATCCCGAGTTTTATTATATTCAGTCAAAAACTGGAAAGCTGTTTTTAAAACGTTTGATATTTCTGGAATTTCAGATTGCAGTCGATCCAAGATGGAATCGAAATGATCCTTTGTTTCTTTGAGGTTATTCTGGGTGCTTTGTTCCTGAATGCTTGTAGACTCTAAGAACCATCTATTTTCTAGTATTTGTTTAATAATATCTGTATGTTTCATCATACTTTTTTGGTTTGGATTTAGACTTATATATTGCTTAAACTGACTCCATTTACGGTTATCATCTAAAAAAATCATTAAAATGCGTTCATAAATCTCTTTGTTTTGTTCTTCATCGATCATGCCAAAATTACTTATGTTCAAAAAAGGTGCGATTAAATTTGAAAATATATTATTTATAAAGCTATCGATTGTGTATATCTTTACCTTCTGTTTATACATCAGCATCTTCTGATATAAACTTTCAATCTTTTTCAAATCAATTTCTTGTGCTTTAGGTAGATTTGGCGCCAATGATTCTAACAATACCTTGCCCTCCGATGTCGCCTCCACAGATAAGTGATGGATTAGTAATTCTAACTGATTAAATATACGAGCGCGTATTTGTGCAGTGGCTTTTCTTGTGAAGGTGATAACTAGTATTTCTTCAAAATTCATCCCCTGTATCAGTAGAGAGAGATACTCAATTGATAATTGATATGTCTTTCCTGTTCCTGCGCTTGCTTTAATTATTTTTTTTAACATATACTTTGTTTCCTTTTTCTCCCCTTACAAAGGGGAGATGTCCTTTCAGGACAGAGGGGTCTTACTTCACCCCATCGCCCTCTGGGCACTTCCCCTTAAAAAATGGGAAGAAAATAAATCATCCTAAGTAATTTATATTTTCTTTAATCTTTATCAATACATCGTTTAATGAATTTTTAATCTCTTCATTCTTAAATCTTAAAAATATTATACCGTATTGCTCAATAATTATTTGTCTTTCATCATCAGATTCTTTTGCACCTTCAATGTCATGGATACCCCCATCAAGTTCAATTGCCAACTTTAATTTACTGCAAAAAAAATCTATGACAAAACCAGCAACACTATATTGTCTTACAAACCGATACCCTAACAGGTTTCTATTCTTCAGCATACTCCACAGAATAATTTCCGCTTCTGTCATATTTTTTCTCAAAATTCTTCTCTTTTCTTTATCATCAGCTCTGTTAAATATTCTTTGTCGCATTCAGTTTTTATTTCCTTTTTCTCCCCTTACAAAGGGGAGATGTCCTTTCAGGACAGAGGGGTCTTACTTCCCACAGATTTCTTTATAATTACAATATTGGCAAAATGAACGTTTTCTTGCTCGTTCATAGGTCTTTTCCGTTAATACTTTATCGACTGCCTCGACAATAGCTTCCTTGCTTAATACTCTTTTATCAACTGCAACATAATCATTGTCCATAACGTTAAAGAAAGCCCTTTCAATAGATTTCTTTTCGCCTATCTCATCTCTTAATCGATAATAAAACAACTCATATAAATCGAGTTGTTTTGGATCATTTGTTTTTCCTGTCTTATAATCGATCACATACGCTTTATTATCTTTTGTTTCTATTCTAAGATCCGCTCGTACTTTTATTGTTATATTTTCTGATACATTCATTCCGGTCTTTTCATATTCATCTTTAGAACTATTCTCTGGGATGAATGATTCGATATTATCTATTTTAATTTTATTGTGTAAAATTCCTCCGAAAAAATCATTAATGGAGTCTGTGACAAGTGGAATTAACATCTCAGACAAAAACCTCTTCTGATATCTATTCGGAATGCTGTCTGAATATTTTTTAATAGTTTCTTGTACTGTTTTTTTTGTATTATTACCCAGTATTTTCATAATATCGGCAAAACTAGAATACTTCATAGAGCCAAGTGCCTGGCTAACATCTCCAGCAACTTGTTCAAAAGATTCGTGAACAATTGTTCCAAAAACACTCATGTCTATATCTTCTGTTTTTTCACGTTTAAGTACTTTTAATTTCACCACATTCTCTAAATAATATCGGTACGAACAATTAATAATGTTATTTAATGAATTGAAACTTAATTGAAATAAGTGTTCATTTAAATCGTTTTCACAAAAAATTAATTTATCATTATCCAATAGTTCTTGTTTTAGAGAAGAATCATTAACGGCTAAAATGCTTAAGTAATCTTGGTATATTTTTGTATCGGCTATGCTTTTTTCTCTAGTAAACTTAGTTTTCATATAAATTCTAAGTTCTTCGACAAATGAACTCTTTTGAGAATTTGAATCTTCACTTTCTATTGATAACAAACTAACATTTTTTGCACTCAAAACCACACTATAAAAATAGTATTTCTCCCTTAATAAAATATCATCATAATCCTTTAACCCCATTAACTTTCGTTGCTTTTCATTGAATAGAAACTGCTGTTTTTTTGTTGTAGGCAATATCCCCTCAGATACATTAAGAAACATCACGTCTGAATACCTCATGTTACGTGTATCGTCTAAGCTATCAATCGAAACTTTAGTCGCTATTTTTTTTATTCTTTTTACTTGGCATGTTCGGGATGAAAAATTCCCAAGAATAAAATCCAAAAATGCACGAGGATGTGAAAATTCCGCAGGTATAAAAGATTCCCTTGATAACTCATCCAACTCAGTGACAGTATCGTAGAATGCTTCAACCACTTTATCTAAGTATTTGTCTTTTAATACACTAATATTGATACCTGCAATAAACTCTCTAAATAAACGATATGAATTAGCCTTATTTATCATAACAAAGTCCCGGGTCAGCTTTTCATTGTTTAGCCGGTTAATGGTTATATAGCGAACCCCTTTATCTATTAATGTTTCAACACACAGTCTTTGTTCTGGCATGATCTCGTAGTATTTTATAAATACATCCGTTGTTGTCAATTGATATATCGTTTGGATATTTATTTTATTCTCTTCAATATTTGCTAGAAGCTCTTTCCAACAGGACAATAATCGATAAACACTCGAAATATTAATTGACGATTGGCTACTAATATCAACATATTCGTCTGAAATAATATCTTTATACATCCCTTTATAAAATTCGCTGTCTACTATTTTACTTATATTCTGATCTCTATTTAGAAGGTCTAATGCTGTTATTAGTTGGGAGAATTGATTCTGGGATTCATAGGACTTAACTGTTTGATTACTATTTTCAATCGCTAGTAAATCTTCTAATGTAAATGGGTTTACTCTCAACTTTTCCTTATCTATCATTGATTCACTTAACTGATACATTAATAGTACTTCTAGATCATTTTTTGAATCTAAATGTCTTATTATCTCTTTCTCTAACTCTGAGTAATAGAACTGATTAACAAATACAATTCGGCTGTAGTTTTGAGTAAAATCTGTATTTAACTTTTCTTTTACATAGACAAAAAGCTTGTCAGTATAATTCTGCTTTGATATTACCTTCTGGTAGGCATTCTTTATCTCTTTCAGTTTCTGAAATAATCCAGCTTGCCAATTTATTACCTCTTCAGGGGTATTTGTTTGATATCCAATATCTGCTACATTTATTTCCCCAACTCGTTCATCCCCTATTTCTTTCCAAAAAGCAAAGAATTGACTACACAAACTCGTTGAATCGAAATAATCTTTTATCCTAAAATAACGTTTATCTGCATCGGAAAGACAATTATAAAAAGCAAGATTTCTCTTTAATTTACTCAATACTGGCTTTTCTGGTAGAAAACATTTGCGTTTGAATTCTTCCATGCTATAAAACTTATGCTCAGTAAATTCCCATTTTTCTTGTAAATATCTTATTGCAAGTTTTGCATTTTTTCCTGTTGGAAAAACGAGGATTGTCTTTCCCTTTATTTGATTGAGAGCTTCTTGAATGATGTCTTGTTTAAAATTTAGGAACTTAAAGTCCATCGAGTTGAGACCTCCCACTAGCCCCCTCCTGAAGGAGTGGGAGAAAAAACATCAATTGAATATGTCCCCCTTTAGGTGGATTTAGGGGGTCTTTTTCAGACCTCCCACAGACCCATCCTGAAGGAAGGGAGGTTAAAAAATCATTATTAATCATCCGATAGGACATCAAGACTGTCATACGTTTCTGATGGCTTAATGTCTACTAATTTTAGTTGCAATGTCTTTTCACCGTTAAAATAATTAGTGCTCAAGTTGTAGGCGACATCAAATGTACTGTATTTGTCCAATAACCCTAAGTAAGATGCCATTTTGAATCCAATCGCCTCTATTTGTTCTGAACCTTGTATAAATAATACTTTTAAGTGGCTTCTATCTTTACCCACTAGGTTGTAATCAATTGCATTCATATTTCTGGTCAAGAAAATCGGTTCTCGATTTCCTTCACCATACGGTTCGAGTTTTTTAAGTTGATCGTAAAATTCATGGGTTATTTCGTTCATTTCTAATTCAGAGTCGATTCTCACTACCGAATACAGATCTTCTACTTCCAAAAAAGCATCAAGTATTCGGATATACATTTCCTTGAATGTCTCAATTTTATTCTTATCAATTTCAAACCCTGCTGCTTCAGCATGTCCCCCATAACTTAACAAAAGATCGTTACACTGTTCGAGAGTATAGAAAACATTAATACCCGCAAAACTACGAATAGATCCTCTACAGATTTTACCTTTTGTCGTAATTAATACAACCGGTCTCTTATAATGTTTGGCTAATTGAGATGCAACAATACCAATTACACCCGGTTCCCATATGTCTGATGACAAGACAAAGACTTTCTTTTTAAGTATGTCAGGATTCTGTTCAATATCTTTGATAGCTTCTAAAAAAATATTTTCTCCCTCTTTTTTTCTTTTTTCGTTAAGATTATTAAGTTCATATGCTAAATCTTTTGCCGTTTTTGAATTCTTTGATAATAGCAGGTCTATCGCAAGGCTAGCAGATTCTAACCTACCAGCAGCATTAATTCTAGGCCCTATACCGAAGCCGATAGTTGTTGTATTTATTTCGTTACTATTAATGTATTCTAATAAATAATGTAGACCCAGAGAGGTTTCCCTATTCATTTTTTCAATTCCATTTTTTACAAATATTCGATTATCACCCAGCAACGGAACAACATCTGTAATCGTTCCTATCGCAACTAACTCCAGATATTTTTTGTTTTTAATAATATCAATATTTCGAAACTTCTTGTAAAGGTAATAAATAAATTTGTATGCAACTCCAACACCAGCAAGATACTTAGAAGAACTATCGTGTTCACATTTTGGATTAACAATGGCAACAGCCGGTGGTAATTTCGCAGGAGGAGTATGGTGATCGGTAATAATAACATCTATCCCTAATTCATTTGCTAAAGTAATTTCATTAATATTACTTATTCCGCAATCGACTGTAATAACAAGCGTTATTCCATCGCTTTTAAATTTATGAATAGCCTCAGGATTTAGCCCATATCCTTCGGTATAGCGATACGGCACGTAATACTCAACATTAGCACCTAAATTTTTAAGTGCATCTAGTAAGACAACTGTCCCAGTTACACCATCGGCGTCATAGTCTCCAAAAACAATAATATTTTCTTTCTTCTTTATTGCTTCAATAATTCTATCAATCGCTTTTTCAGTGCCTATCGGACAGAATTCTTTTTCAATTAATGATAGTTTAGGGTCTAAAAAATCTCGTACACTTTTTTCGGATTTAATTCCGCGATTAAAAATAATATGTGTAACGACAGGATCAATGTGTAGCTTCTTTGATATTTCTGCTACTTGCTCACGATCATTTTCAGGAAACTCCCAATTATGGAAATTCTGGCTATGCATCCTTCTTTAGAATAAATAGTGTTTGGCCAAACTCAACTGCTTGTTCATTTTTCACCAAAACTTTAACAACCGTTCCAGCACATTCCGCTTCTATTTCATTAAACAGTTTCATCGCCTCGATAATACAAACCGGATTTCCTACGTTTACACGGTCTCCGATCTTAACAAAAGCAGGCGATTCAGGCGATGAAGACGCATAAAAGGTCCCTACCATTGGAGAGGTAATCGCAATTTCATTAGCTGCTATTTCTGATTCATTTTTTGTTTCAACATCCGCTGGTTGTACCGCTACTGGTTGCGGTTGAGGCATTTGTTGCTGCATCGGTTGATACATAACCTGATGTGCCCCTGAGCTCTGAGTCATTATCTCTTCTTTAACTATCTCGATCTTTACGCCATTTTCTTCCAGTTTAATCTGGTTTATATTTGATTTTTCAACTAATTTAATTATCTTTTCAAGTTCTTTTAAATCCATAGGAAGCTCCTTTTTAGACTAATTTTTAACTATTATAACAAAATAAGCATCATTTGCGTAATTATATATGTTTCACGCAGTCTATTATAATCAAAAAGAAGCAAGCAAGCCAGTGATAAATGACATCCTCTTATAACAAAAATGGCTCCGATTGGTTGCTCTCCAGACCTCACCCTCCCGCTTCGCTAAAAGGCTCTGCCTTATAGCTATGCAGGACAAGCCTCCCCTCTCTCCTTATAAAGGAGAGGGGAGAAAAAGAAAAACAAAAAGGGCTCCGATTGGAGCCCTTTTTTAAAACCCTTGCGGAGGTTTTATTTGAAATTAAATAAACTACTAGCCTTGTAACAACTGAAGGACAGATGATGGAAGCTGATTTGCTTGAGCTAACATCGCTGTACCTGCTTGTACTAGAATCTGATTCTTCGTAAACGTCATCATTTCCGCAGCCATATCTACATCTCGGATACGACTTTCTGACGCTTCCAAATTTTCTTTAGTCACACCCAAGTTATTAATGGTTGTTTGTAGAGTAAATTTTTGGAATGCACCTAATTCTGCTCTTGCTGTTGATACTTCCGTGATGGCTTGGTCTATGATAGAAACTGCCGCAGAAGCATTTGTACCTAAATCAAAAGCATTTCCACCACGAATATCAGCCAAACTATTTGTTCCTGCAACATCTGTTGCATCTCCTAGTTTATTAATCTGAACATTATCGATAGCCAGATAAATAATATCTGATGCACTAGCGTTATCAGTTAAGGAGAAGCCCAACTGACCTGTCACGATTGAAACAGCACCTATAATAGAAGCTACATTTCCAGATGATGACATAGTAAATTTTGATCCGGCCCATTCTGTACCGATTGATCCATATAGAACAAGACCACTTCCACTTAACAGATCCCCATTTATACTTCCAGCAATATCGGATCCTGCATCACTTCCTGCTTCATTTACTCCACCAGCGATGGTTCCTGTAAACTGATACTTAAGGGTAATATTATCCCCA
>MFRH01000036.1:12390-26064 GCA_001783275.1 Candidatus Margulisbacteria bacterium GWF2_35_9 | reverse complement strand
CCATCTTCGCAAATATTGTCTGAAACATACAAAAGACGACTATTTAGCCCGTGGCATCAACCTAAACCATCAACTACGTCCCAAAAAATCCATGCAATGACAGAAAAGTATACGAGTTCAAACTGGTACGCCGAAAATAAAAAGCCCAAGAATCAAATGGAATTAAATAAACTAAAAACATTATCCAACATAGATAACTACCCAAATAATATTCAAAAAGCAATAAGTATTCGAAATACCAATTTACGTAAACTTCCCACAAATAAACCTCAATTCCACGATTTTAATATTGCTGGCGAAGGTTTTCCCTTTGATATGTTGCAAAATTCTGGAATTCCCATTAATACACCACTCTTAATCTGTCATATATCAAGCGATAAAGCATGGGTTTATATTGAAAGTGCTTTTGCAGCAGGCTGGGTTCCAGTATCAGACATAGCCTATGTCGATGATTTTTTTCAATTTAACTGGCAACGTCTAACGTTTTATACTCCACTCACAGACGATCTTAATTTAATCGATACTAATGGAATATACCGTGGCAGTTCAAGAATCGGTTCACTTATTCCAAAAGCGAATAACAAACTCTTTATTATTTCAGATATTATCGACTTTTTCATGCCGAATAATGACTATACGGATGTATTGGCGGTAGAAGCAGATCAGAATCGTCAGGCATATCTGGTTGAATGCAAGATACAAGCGAATAAAGTGAAGCCATGGCCGATAGAAAGTACACCAGCTAATATCGCAATGTTAGCAGATTCACTAATGGGTCAAGCCTACGGTTGGGGTGATTTATTTGGTAATCGCGATTGTTCTTCTTCATTGAAGGATTTATTTGCAGCCTTTGGTAAATGGCTTCCACGTAACGGTAACGACCAGGCTAATTCTGGAAAATTTATCAGTTTAAACAACTTATCCGATGAAGAAAAATTGACACTTATTCGCAGTGAGGGAATCGCAATGATTACATTACTCTGGTTTAGAGGCCATATCATGTTGTATCTCGGTGTTAATGAGTTTAATACCCCCTTAGTTTTTCATAATGTCTGGGGAATGAAAGTATTTAGCGATACCGATGAGGAAGGCAGATTGGTCATTGGGAAAACAGTTATTACCACCCTTGAAGCCGCAAAAGAACGCAGTGATGTCAAGATTAACTGGTTAAACCGGTTAGAGGGGATGATCCTGTTGTAAGGGAATCGCTATTATTTTATTTGTGATATAATTTTTAATAATGAATAAAAAACACATTACATTATTTTACAAACTCTTCTTTGTCACTGTACTTATCCTGACGCTCACTTTTATTATGTCCTTTTATCTTGTTCAGGATACAATTAAAAATCTATCGGTGAATCAAAGCATTGAACTTCTTAGCGGTCACAATAACTACCTCGCCAATCTCGATCCGAATTCTGACAAAACGGTTCTTGATAATTACGCTAAAAAACATGCCGTTCGAATCACCTATATTTTTAAAAATGGAAAAATCGCATTTGATTCCGATAACAATGCGAGTGAAATGGAAAACCATCTGAATCGACCTGAAATTAAAGAAGCACTTCACAACAAAACCGGACAAGGAGTTCGTTATAGCAACACCATGAAAAAACAAATGTTATATATTGCTTGGGCATTACCCGACTATGTCCTTAGAACATCAATTGCACTTAAGAATATTGATGATCCAATTCGATCCAGTGTTCGAAAGCTTCTTTTTTTTCACATTATATTACTGACAATTGCGATTATCCTTATATATAAAACAACCCAAACAATTACTCGCCCTTTAAATAAATTAACCGAGTCAATCATCAAATTTGGTAAAGGTGAAAAGATTGAAAAATTAAAAGTAATTGCTAATGATGAGGTAGGTATGCTGACCGATTCTTTTAATAAAATGTCCATTCAACTGACTGAAGACCTGAAAGAACTGAAGCGACTTGAAAATATTCGGAAGGAATTTATTGCAAATGCCTCTCATGAACTTAAAACTCCACTAACAACCATTAATGGATTTCTTGAAACACTTGAAAATGGTGCGATTGATGACCCCGAAAATAATAGACGATTTATTCAAATTATTAAAAAGAATTCTAATCGTTTGAAAACATTAGTAGAGGACATGCTTAATCTATCAGCTATCGAAAATAATAAAGTTGAAAAGAAAGAAGTTACTATTTCGTTGGTAATGAACACCCTCATTGAGGATATGAATTTGACGGATATGGTGAATATTAGAATAATTAACAACAACAAGTCATTAAAAGTCATGGCGAAAGAAGATGATATATATTTAGCCATGCAGAACTATATCGATAATGCCATAAAATACTGTCCTAATTCTGAAATTGAAATCATTATAAAAAAACTTAATAACTATCTATATTTTGCCGTAAAAGATAGCGGACCTGGAATTGAAGAGAAGTATCAAGACCGATTGTTTGAACGTTTTTATCGACCAGATAAAACCCGGTCACAAGATAAAGGCGGGACAGGACTTGGTCTCTCTATCGTCAAAAATGTTATAAAAAAATATGGTGGATCAGTAGGTCTTGAAAGTGAAAAGGATAAAGGCTCTATTTTTTATTTCACATTGCCATTAGTTAAATCTTAACCTATCCGTAATATATTGGTGTTATAATTTAATCTATGAGAAAAATTTTAATAGTCGATGACGAAAAAGATATCGTTGAACTCATAAAATATAATTTAATCAAATCATCCTACGAAACGATTGTTGCTTACGATGGCAAAGATGCTATTAAACTAATCGAAAAAAACAAGCCTGACCTGATACTGCTAGATTGGATGCTTCCTGGAATGGATGGGATTGAAGTATGTAAACATGTTAAGGGGAATCGAGAACTGAACCATATACCTATTATTATGGTGAGTGCAAAGGGAGAAGAATTTGATAAGGTTCTTGCATTTGAAATCGGTGCCGATGATTACGTGCCCAAGCCATTTAGCATGAAAGAACTTCTTGCCCGAATAAAAGCTCATCTAAGACGAAACAATCAGCTAGCTAGTGACGCCGATCTTATGGTTTTTGATGATTTGATTATAGATAAAACTAAATACGAAGCATCCATCAAACAAATACCGTTAAACTTAACAAAAACAGAATTTGACCTACTCCACTCTATGGCGAATAATCCCTCTAGAGTTTACTCTCGGGAACAACTCTTATCCAAAGTCTGGGGTGACGACTTTTATGGAGATGATCGAGTTGTCGATGTCCATATTAGACGATTACGATCTAAAATCGAGACCAAGACGGACTGGGAATATGTTAAAACTGTTCGTGGGGTCGGCTATAAGTTTCACATTAAGTAACACAAACTTAAACTTCTGATAATACGCAAGTAATTAATATCAACTACACTCTCAATTAAAAGGAGGTGAAAAATGATAAAGAATTATATGAGTAGTCACGAAACAGCAGAAAATGAAAACACTAATGAAAAATCGTCCTTATATTCTATTATTTGGATGATACCAGAAATGATTTTAACTTCAATATTAGAATTATCCAATTTTAATATCAATCAAAGCAAAACTTACATCGACTATTAAGATTTCTTTCTTAATATAAATGTAATCGTAAATATATTTTAGAGTAACTTTCTTCAGCTAAGATACATTCAAAACTGACAAACTAAAAAGGAGGTGGACGGAAGTTTTGTTTGGATTAGAAGTACATTATAAATTATAAAAGTTGAAGGAGAGAAAATGAAAAAACAATTATTTACTTTATTAACCATTTTATCAATCGGATTTTGTGCTGAAATCACTGGAAAATTTTCAGGGTCTATGGGCACTCTTATGGATTCAGCCCAAGATAACTCATGGAATATTCTAAAAGCAACAGTCGGATTAACAATTAAAGATAACGACACGAAGCTATATTGGGAAACAAAAGCTAACACAAACGCTTTTTCCTACCTATATGCTGATATGCCCCTTACTATTATTCCCGGAAGCGTTAGAGTCGGTTATCATCGATATGGTATTCTTGACGCCGAAATACACCCTTATTCCGATGGCACATTGTATGAAGAGACAAAACAAAAAGGTTGGGGAGTTTCCTACTATCAAAACTTTATGGACTTAGATTTAAAAATCACCCATTTAGGCAACGTATTTTTTCTAGACAATAACAATGCAGATGCAGATGCGGGTGGGCAGAAAAGTTGCTTGGCTTTTATGCTTCGTGACGGTAAAGATTGGGGAGCAGGTGCCATTCTAAATACCAACGGAAGTACCGGCAAAAACGGACTTTCAGTTTATGGCGATCTAACAAGCAAGTTTGATGCGTTAAGTTTAACCGGTGTCTATTTTGCAGATTTATCAGATGATGCCAATGCCGCTACAATTACGGGCCCAAGCTCAGCTACAAAAGCAAGAAATATTGCCGGACTGTATGCAAAATATAAATTAGACTCTAATATGAGTGTATATGCCAATACTGTAATCGATATGGCACAAGCGGATTTAAAGAATCTGTTAAGCGGCGGAGTAATGCTTAGTCTAGCAAAAAACCTGACAGGTTATCTGCATATCGAAAACAAAGAAAAATTGTCAGGTAGGGATCAAAAAACCTATGTTGCATTAGAAATAAAAATTAAATAAAGGAGAAGATAATGAAAAAAAGTATAATCACCATCATCTTAGCAACGGCATTACTCAGTAATGTTTATGCTAAACAATCGATACAGATAAAGGGATCCGATACACTCATTAATATGGTTCAAAAATTAGCAGAAGTTTACATGGAAAAGAATAAAGATGCGTCAATATCTGTTACCGGTGGCGGTTCAGGAACCGGAATTGCGGCTATTTTAAACAAAAGTACAGATATTGCAAATTCTTCACGTGAAATGAAAAGTGAAGAGTATTCTTCTGCAAAAGCGAAAGGAATCAATGTCAAAGAAGTTATCATCGCCATTGACGCATTATCGGTTATTATTAATCCGCAAAATCCTGTTAATACTTTAAGTATTGAACAGATTGGTAAAATTTACAAAGGCGAAATAAAAAACTGGCAAGAAGTAGGCGGATTGAATAAACCCATTACTTTATACGGGAGACAAAGTAATTCTGGTACATTTTCATTCTTCAGAGAAAAAGTTCTTGGAGCCGATTACTCAGATAAAATGAACCGTATGAACGGCAACTCACAAATTGTCGAATCTGTTAAACAAGATATTTCGGCTATTGGTTATGTTGGCGTCGGATATGTTGTTAAGGACAATATGCCTATCGATGGGATTAAACTCTTATCCGTTTCAAAAAAAGCTGGCGAAACCGCTTATTCTCCTATAGACAAAACAGCAGTTATGTTAGGTCAATACGAAATTGCCAGAGGACTCAATCAATATATTTCAGGCAACCCAAAAGGGTTAGTTAAAGATTTTATAAATTTTGAACTGTCTAAAGAAGGTCAAAATATTATTGAAGACATGGGCTTCTATCCGATTGGTAGTACCATTATTGAAAAAAATGCAAAGACACTCAAAGCAAAAACAACGATATTTTAAAAAGCATCTTCCTCTTGTCCAAGAACCCCGTTAATACGGGGTTCTTGTGTTAAAATCCACATATATAATCAATCTGAAATGTTTCGAAGGAACTCTGCAAACAAGATATCTATTTTACGCGTTCAACATATTGACCCGTTACAGTATCAACTCGAATAACATCATCGATTTCACAGAATATCGGAACTTGAAGTTCGTAACCAGTTTCAAGTGTTGCAGGCTTTAATACCTTGCCAGACGTATTTCCTCTTATTCCAGGTTCTGAATAAGTTATTTTTAGTTCAACGTTTCTTGGTAACTCAACGCTGACAGGTCGGCCTTCATAGAACAAAATATCCACTGTATCTTGTTCTTTTATATAATTGACATTATCTCCCAAATCATCTTTTGGAATTTCTATCTGATCGAAACTTTCATTATCCATAAATGCATAAGAACCATCAGACTCGTAGAGATATTGCATTTGTCTTTTGTCTAGTCTGATATCATCCAGTTTCTCATCTGTCTTTAGTACTACTTCGCTGACTGAACCCGTCGACATATTTTTATACTTCGTTTTAATAACCGCATTACATCGAGCTGCTCTAAAATATTCTGCTTTAATAATGATAAATAAATCTTTCCCAATCTTTATTATATTGCCTGACCTTAAATCTTCCGCGAATTTCATTTTTTTCTCCTTATATTTTCTCTATAAATCTTTCTATTTCTGTAATTAACCCACCTCGTTCAATTAAAAACTGACGAAGATGATAAACCCAATTTTTTATTTTAGCAAATTTATTCAGATATTGGCTATAATTTTCATCACTATTTACATTTACTGCATTAGATTGGCGAACATTATAGGCCAATAATAAATGGGAATACTCTTTAAATAATATCTCATCATCCTGATATTTGCTCAGGACATTTAAAAAAGCACTCACTTTGTTTAAATGATAATTATCTCCTTGATCGTAACTGTGCCAAATAAACGGATTACCTGCAAGAATAGCTCTCGCCAGAGAATCTTCTCCCCGAACAAAGTTAAAATCACTGACCATTAATAACCTGTCATAGTCCTCCATTGTTAAAAAGTTTTCAAAGACAAAATAGAGATTGCCTAGTTGAACAAGCTTGTCTGATAATTTAACTATCGGTTTATCATTTAGTAATTTATGAATAGATTCTTGAGACAACTCTCCCAATACATAAAGCATAACAGGCCTTTCCAACTTCGCTAAATCGATTACAAGATTTGAAAAATCGTGCTGATAAGAAAAAACGCTAACCAGCAATATACTTTCAGGTTCAACTGCAGCTAATTCTACGTATTGAGAAAACAACGTTTTCCTAATTTTTTTTCTATTTTTTTCTATTTTTTGAATTTTTTGAAGGATATCATCCTCAATCAGAATCCCTGCTGTTTTATCACTAAAACCCTGAGCAACTAGAAACCGAGGTATCGGGTAACCCGGCATACTAAGTCCATGCATAGATTCAAAGGCTGTTTCCGCCGTCAGATGTTCAATATTCAAGATTAATTGAGACTGAGACATAATACTCTCTTTAAGAAATATTGGAATGTTGCTGGCTAAAGATTCAATAATAAGTGAAGCCGGTTCATATTTTTTGGACAAAATGTGTTTGTCATCGAATAAAATAACAGTTATATCATTAACCCTCTGAAATTCTTGGGTGGGATCAATCTCCGGAACTATTTTGTGAAGCGTTTTTAAATTATCAATAAATAAACGAATTTCAGCCCCAATGCCCTTTCTTCTACAAAGAACTAAGGCCAACCGATATGAAAATCCGGCATCACCATAATTATCGATTACTCGACAGAATATATCCACATTATTATTTGCAAGATCCATGAACAAATCATAACTTAGTTCATCTATTATTTCCAATTACTTCTATTTACTTCGTAATATAATCGTAACATTCATGAAATTGATCCGTAACTATATATAATCATAATATGGTTATGATCTCTAGGCGAAATTTATCTGATAGTATAAGCAAGATTATCTTTTTTATGAGTGGGGTTTTCTCTCTTATTGTTGTCTTATGCATTTTTATCTTTCTTGTTAAAGAAAGTTTTCCGGTCTATCAGGACATTTCAATTTACGATTTTATATTATCGGCTAAATGGAATCCAGACGGTTGGAGTGGCGAGTATTACGGAATCCTCTCTCTTGTATGGGGGACATTATTTGTTACAATCATAACGTTAATCATCTCCATCCCGCTTGGGGTTTTAACGGCAGTCTTCTTGGCAGAGATTGCCCCTGAAAAAGTTCAGATGATTTTTAAACCCGCAATCGAGCTATTAGCGGGTATTCCATCGGTCGTTTTAGGTTTTTTTGGGATTGTACTGCTGGGCCCATTTATTGCAAAAATATTTGGATTATCCAACGGATTGAATGTATTGAACGGAAGCATCCTTCTTTCAATCATGGTATTGCCCACAATCATCAGCATGTCCGAGGATGCCATTATTGCGGTTCCTAAGAGTTATAGAGATGCTTCTCTTGCTATGGGAGCCACTAAACTTGAAACCATTATTAAAGTGGTTTTGCCTGCAGCATCTTCAGGGATTATTGCATCTATTATGCTTGGAATGGGACGTGCTATCGGCGAAACCATGGCAGTACTGATGGCCTGTGGGAATGCACCGGCTTTAACAAAATCTATTTTCGACTCAGTTCGAACACTCACTGCAACAATAGCCATCGAAATGGGGGAAGTTGCCTTCGATACCACTCACTATTATGCATTGTTTCATTTAGGATTATTCTTATTTATTATTTCTTTTTTCATTAACAATGTTGCCCAATATTTCATAAACAAAGGAATTCGGCATGAGCACGTTTAGGCATAAACTTATTGAGAACAGCATTTACGGATTATTATATTTTTGCTTTGCACTCATTATATTATTTCTTGTGATTATTTCATTTTATATTTTTAAAAACAGTGCAGGCACTTTATCTCTTTCATTTATTTTTGAATATCCCCGCAATGGGATGACCGAAGGCGGAATTTTCCCGATCATCATTGGGACATGCTTTGTTACTATCATTTCAGCCATATTTGCTATCCCCATTGGCATTTCTGGGGCGATTTATTTAAACGAATATGCAAAAAAAAGTTTTTTTACAAACATCATTCGACTATCTATTCGGAATCTGGCAGCGGTGCCGTCTATCGTTTACGGTTTATTTGGCCTCGCCATTTTCGTAAAAACACTCAATTTAGGCACCTGTGTATTAAGTGCAGGGTTAACTCTTGGATTGTTAACTTTACCCACCATTATTACCGCATCGGAAGAAGCCTTAAAAAATGTTCCGGCAGCTTATCGGGAGGGGGCACTAGCACTAGGGTTAACCAAATGGCAAGTACTTCGAACCAATGTAATACCAGTTGCAGTCCCTGGAATCATAACAGGAATCATCCTCAGTATATCAAGAGCTCTTGGAGAAACTGCACCAATCCTTTTTACTGGTGCTGCTTTTTATATCCCCCATTTAAGTTTAAACGTCTTGGATCAGTTTATGGCACTACCCTATCATTTATATATTATGTCCACACAACACCATGACATCTCTGGCGTTAGGGGCATAGCCTATTCAACTGCCGCAATTTTGATACTCATCACATTAATACTGAATATTATTGCCTCCACTATACGTTATCGGTACAGAAATGCCTTTAAATAATAAAGAGAAAGGAAACTTAATGAATAAAACAATTTTAAAATCAGATCATTTTACTTTTCAATATGGTAATAAAGTGGCTATCGAAGATATCAGTCTAAATATCAATTTAAAAAAAATAACGTCCATTATTGGGCCCTCCGGTTGTGGAAAATCAACTTATCTCAGGTCGTTTAATCGAATGAACGAATTAATTGGAAATGTATCACATTCTGGGAATATCTTCTTTCATAATGAAGATATCTATGACTCAAATATTGATGTCGTGGATTTAAGAACCAAAATAGGTATGGTGTTTCAAAAACCCAATCCATTCCCAAAATCTATTAAAGAAAATATTTTATATGGGCCAAAACTTCATGGGGAAAAAAACAAATCCACACTAAGCGATATCGTGGAGTACTACTTGAAAAAAGTATACCTCTGGGATGAAGTAAAAGATAAATTAAATGAATCAGCCTTTTCAATATCTGGAGGGCAACAACAACGACTATGTATTGCACGAGCATTGGCTGTTCACCCTGAGGTTCTGCTTATGGACGAACCATGTTCGGCTCTGGACCCTATTGCAACACTGAGAATTGAAGATCTCATGCGGGAACTCAGTTCCGAGGTAACAATCATGATTGTTACTCATAATATGCAACAAGCAGCTAGAATTTCCGACTTTACCGCTTTTTTTAATACGGATGAAAGTCGAATAGGACGACTTATTGAGTTTGGATTAACAAAAGATATATTCACAAATCCAAAAAAACAGGATACAACAAATTATATTACTGGTCGATTCGGTTAGGAGGAAAATACATGACACGAGATAATTTTCATGAGAAGTTAGACAATACAACCCTTATTCTTTTAAAAATGGGAGAATTAATTGAACATTTATTTGATGAAATTATTAGTATTCTACAAACAAAAATAATAAATAAAGAAATGGTGGAAACGCTCATAAAGGAAGAGTCCCAACTGGATGAGCTTGAAATAGAAATTGAAAACAATTGTCAGGAAGTACTCGCACTTCAACAGCCCATGGGAATTGACCTACGAATGATTCTGGCTGTCTTAAAAATCAGTTCGGATCTAGAACGAATTGGTGATCATTTAAGAAAGATCATTCGTAAACTTCGAAAAGTTGTTAACTATAAAGAGTACGAACATTTTACCGAGCTCACAGAAATGTCCATTATCCTTAGACAAATGGTGATGCAAATTATGGTCGCATTTAAAGAACAAAATATGAAACTGGCACTTGATACTTTAGAATTAGATGAGAAAATAGACGAGATTCAACGGGATTTATACCAAAAATGCATTAAAAAAATGAAGGAGCAGCCTCTTGAGCAAACGATCAGTTCTGAAATATATATGCTATTTATTACACGGTTTTTAGAGCGAATTGGAGATCATGTTGAAAACATCGGAGAACGGGTCATCTTTTTAGTTACAGGTAAACTCGCGAACTAGAGCGTCTTTTGCCAACCAGAGAAACCACCTGATAGGTTATAAACTGTTTTGTAACCTTTTGAATACAAAAACATAATAGCATAAGCAGACTGAATACTGCCATTGCAATAGCAAATAATGGGTTTATTCCGATCAAACAACAATTCTTTATACCGACTGGGAAGTTCTTTTAATGGGATATTAATGCTCCCTAGAATATTCCCCTCTTCATATGCCAAAACATCTCTTAAATCAATAATGCTTATGTTTTGCTGAGTATTTAATTGTTCTCGCAACCAACTAGAGGGTTTCATGCCCATCTTATTATCTAAGTAGCTCTCCAAGAACTTTGTGTTTGTATCTTTGTAAGACTCAAGTGCATTTGCCGGGTTATGGTTATACACCCTATCTTTAACGATAAATGTAGATACTGGTTTTTTTAAGTATTGATGGAACAAAATATCGTGCCCATGGCATAACCCCATCTCAATCACAAAATCGACATCACTATTATTTATGGCCTCAGCCTGTCCAATAGGATTACAATTTACGTTATTGCCTAAAGTGTCGCAAACCTGATTTTCTTTTATTCCATTTATGGTACAACGGTAAGAGCTTGTTTTAATTCCGTTCTCTTTTAGGAACTTTTTAACATCCAGTGCTAAATTCTCCATAGAATAACAATAGGCAATGGCAATCTGCTTATACTGATTAGAAACTGACAATTCAACAATTTCTTCTAATCGTGATAAATTGCCCGCTTTCCCTCCTGCCACCAATTTATCTGCATTTAGATACATTCGATTATTTAACTCTTCTTTATATTTGGGAATAATGTCATCCCGATTTGAATTACAATCTTTGGAGTTCAGTTTACATAATTTATTTTTACATGCTAAGCAGTCCATCTAGTCCTCATTATTATACACATCGTTTTCTAAAAACGAATGGTATCCAATTATACCACAGGATTTTTAAATGTATTTTATTCTCTTTTTGTGAATCAAATACATATCCTTTAACTGATAAATTGTAACAAGCCATAGCCAGTGCTAAAATGATGTTAACTCACAAAAAGGAGTATTTAATGAAAAAGTTATTGATAGTCTTATTATTGATTAGTCTACTAATCTTTACAGCTTGTACGATGAAGGATGAACTCGAAGTTGCAAATATGATCGGTGTTTATGTATCCGATAAAGCAACTTTAAAAATCAACGAATTTACAGACACATCGATTGGAAAGGAAGTTGATTTCCAGTTTGACTATACAATACCTGATAAGAAGACAGGCACACTTTTTGGAAATGCAGAAGAAACAGATGAAAACACCTTCGAATTCAGTTATGAGAGTCTTGGTGTTATGTACTATACAAAATTATTTTATGAAGATGACTATTGGATAGTAGAATATATTGCTGATGATCCTGAAAACAAAGAACATTTTGACTTTAGCGGTACGTATCACAAGCGAAAATAACCATTGGGGTTATCAAACCTACTGATATATGTTAAGAATACTTTTACCACCCATATTTAAAGCTTTTTCAGCTCTTTCTGTTAGTATGGATACATCTTTTATCTCGTCAGATCGGGATACAATACTGGCTCCCATTTTGATATCTACCGGAATTGATTTCCCCTCTAGTTGAAACTGATGATGAGTTAAATCATAGCTCATCTTTTCAAACCTTTTAAGAATATTCTCAATTTCATGCGCGGGACTAATAACAACTAGATCCCCTTGATCATTAAGGCCTATTTTGTCTCGTTCACTTGCAACCTCTTTAATAAGATATTGCATCTCATGCATAATTTGCTGAACGGTTGAACTTTTATATTTATCTATAATCTCATCTTTGTTCGTAATTCTTAAAATGAGTACTGCCAAATTTCTCGGAGGTCGATTAACATGAATTAATGCCTCTTTAAGTAATGCATTTGTTTTGATTGGGTTAAAGGCTCTCGTTTCAGGATCTACACCCGTAGCATCTACATATTTCTGAAAATTTGTATCTCTAGATACTTCTGCTGCCACAAGATCATCAATCACTTTAATGACACCAAACGTACTTCTAAATAAACGAGCATGATTTATCAGTTTTAAGAAAGCATCTCTTTCAACTTTATCTGGTATTAATTGTTCTGCTAATTCAGCTGTTTTTTCAATTGGATGTATAACCTCAAGATATTCGGAATCGATTGTCTCTTTGAAAAATTGACTAATTAAGTCTGGAGTATTCGAAAATGATTTAAAACATTTCATCAATATTGGTTTAATGACTGTACCTTCCCCAATTGCTTGAGGTGTAATCATGGTATGAATGGTCTTTCCGGATTTACTAATGAACCTTATTCGATAGCTGTTCCAATCGCCACTTACTTGTTTACCAAGTTGCTCAAGCATTAAGTTGATATCATCCGGATGAATAATACTAATTAATCCATGGGGCGAGGTTTTAATTTCTTCAACTGTATACTCAAGATTTGTCGTTGCACTGGGATTAACCCAAAGGATTTTTCCCTGAAAATCAATAACCCCGACACTATCCGGCATCATTTCAACGATTGCTTTTTCTAAAGTACCTGTGAATAGAAGCTGAGAATATGAAATATCCTGAGGGCCACGCACTTGTTGGTTTTCATTATCTGCAATTACAAGCGTTTTCGTAGAAAGGAATCCCTCTACTTCTGCTAAGTACTTTTTAAATATTTCATCTAGGCTTATTATTTTTTGTTTCATAGTTGATCTCTTTTTTATTCTTATAAGTTATCGTCACACATTTCAATTTGTTGCAAGAAATTTCATTTTTTTAAAAATATTATTAAATTAATCATTTTTGGTGAGTCAAATCAAATTTTAATCCGATATATTTATAACAAGGGAGAATTATGAAACTACAACGAAAAATAATAGCTGTTTTTGAACCTATTATTTCTGCCAAAGATTTTTTAGCAGAAGTGAATTATCA
>MFRH01000036.1:0-12370 GCA_001783275.1 Candidatus Margulisbacteria bacterium GWF2_35_9 | reverse complement strand
TAGGCCAAAAGGGAATAACTTCCCCGGAACAAGCCAATACAAAGCAAAAATATAATGCCATTGTATTAGCCGTTAAAAAAGTACTCATGGATTATTGGGAACACACAAATACAGACATTCGTGTTCACGATAAAAAACAAGCGTTTTATTTATCCCTTGAATTCCACATTGGTCGACTTTTAGGAAACACCCTCCTAAATATGAGTTTAACCCATGTAATAAATACGGCATGTCAAACATTAGGTATCAATTTAAACCAAATAGAAGAGATGGAGATTGATCCTGGATTAGGTAATGGCGGATTAGGTCGCCTAGCTGCTTGTTTTATCGAGTCCGGTGCAACTCTCGGTTTAGCAATGCATGGGTATGGGATACGCTATAACTATGGTATTTTCCAACAGAAGTTTATTGGTGGTAAGCAAATTGAATTGCCAGACCCATGGCTTAAGAATGGTTATCCACTCGAAACAAAAGTAACAGATGATATGGTTCGAATTTGCTTTGGAGGTCAAGTTATTCATCCAGAAGGACATACAAAACGAGAAGCATCACAATGGAATCAACGTGAAGCACTCGATGCCATCCCTTACGATTTACCTGTTGTTGGGTTTAATAAAAAAGGGAATCCAACTGTTAACACACTGCGTCTATGGAGTACCTCTGATCCTCAACTAGATAAATTTATTATGAGCGAATTTGACCAAGGGCACTATCGAGAGGCATTCGAGGGTGTAATCAGTTCCGATGCAGCGGCAATGTCTGGGGTGCTATACCCTAATGACAACCACCAGACGGGAAAAGCACTGCGCTTAAAACAACAATATTTACTAGTGTCCGCTAGTTTGCAAGACATCATACGTAACTATAAATTAAATCATACAAGCTTTGATGATTTACCTGAGAAAGTTGTTCTCCAACTCAATGATACTCATCCTAGTCTATCGATTCCCGAATTAATGCGCATCTTAGTGGATCAAGAAGGTATTCAATGGGATGATGCTTGGAAAATCACAACTCAATGCATGAATTATACGAATCACACTATACTGCCTGAAGCACTTGAAACATGGCCTCGGAGTTTAATGAGCTATTTATTACCCCGACATCATGAAATTATTGAAGAGATTAACGACATGCTAAAAAAAGATGTCTACAATCGATTTCCAGATGCAGATAATCTTTGGGCTGAGGCATCTTTATTCTACTTTGATGAAGAAAAGGGTCAGGAAATGATCCGAATGGGAAATCTGGCTGTAGTGGGTAGCTCTAAAGTCAATGGGGTCGCGGAGCTACATTCTCAACTAGTAACTAGTAAAGTATTTGCATTTTTCTATAAGCTCTATCCTGAACGTTTTACCAATGTTACCAATGGAGTTACCCAGAGACGTTGGATTGCAAAAGCCAACCCAGAACTGGCAGAATTAATTACAAGTAAAATAGGCGACGGTTGGTTAACTGATTTATCTCAACTCAAAAATCTGGAACAGTTCATCAATGATGATGAATTTTTAAATAGATGGAGAGAAATTAAATTCAATAATAAAGTGAAATTATCAGATGAAATTTACAACAATCATCCGGTAAGAGATGAAAACGGAATTATTCTTGAGACCAAAGGAAGAGTCAGAATTAATCCAAATTCATTATTTGATGTTCAAGTTAAACGAATGCATGAATACAAGCGTCAGTTACTCGACTTTATGTATATTGTTAAAATGTATAAAGACATAAAAAATGATCCCACAAAAACTCAAGTTCCCAGAACCTTTCTTTTTGGTGGCAAGTCGGCTCCCGGTTATCCATTATGTAAAAACATTATTCACGGTATTAATATCCTTGCGAAAAAAATTAATAATGATCCCGACATGGAAGGTAAACTTCAAGTTGCATTCATGGAAAACTATAATGTGTCCCTTGCAGAAATAATTATTCCTGCAGCGGATCTTAGCGAACAGATTTCCTTAGCAGGGAAAGAAGCCTCTGGAACTGGGAACATGAAACTATCATTAAATGGAGCTCTTACAATTGGAACTATGGATGGAGCAAACGTTGAAATGGCTGAAGAAATTGGACCAGAAAATATGTTTATTTTTGGAATGAGTTCAGATGAGGCATTCGATTTAAAAGCAAAAGGATATAACCCAAGAATATATTATGAAACGACACCCCAAATTAAAGACATACTAAATACTCTTTGGGCTCCCGGAATTGCCGAAACAGATGAAGAATACCAAGTTCTTGTTAGTATTGCCGATTATCTAGCGAATAATGATCAGTTCATGGCCTTAGCAGACTATGAGTCCTACGAAAAAGCACAGAAGGATGTTGATATTTTATATCAAACCCCTCGAGAATGGACTCAAAAAAGTGTCTTAAATACAGCTAGGATGGGTAAATTTTCCAGTGATCGCAGTGTGATGGAATACGCAAAAAATATTTGGGGTCTTGAAATACCAGAAGCTGAGTAACATACTGAATTTATTTTTTATTTAATCACCCAGTAGATTGTTTTATATAAATATGCGAAAATATTGCAAGTTGTGCGCCTGTAGCTCAGTTGGATAGAGCAATGGACTTCGAATCCATGTGCCGGGAGTTCGAATCTCTCCAGGCGCGCCATTTCAAATCAGTTTGATTCCTTATATAAATTGTGATTAGGTGATTGTTCGAGAAATCAGTTCCTGATATAATAATTTCGGTTTTAATGCAATCTAGAAAAATCGGCACCGTTAGCTCAGTTGGTAGAGCAACTGACTCTTAATCAGTGGGCCGCAGGTTCGAACCCTGCACGGTGCACCAGTCTAGGTTCCTACGGTCTCGTTTCACTTGCCGGGAACAACGGTTGGCATGCTAGTTAGTTGTTTTTTGCAATACGGAAAATATATATAATATGAATATAGAACGATTACAAAATATTTTTAGTTTAATTCGAGAAAATCTTCAATACTTGTTGAAAAAAACCAGTATTGCTATTTTTTATCTGCTTATTATTTTCACCTTAATTCTCTCTATTTTATTTTTTATTAATGGCGCCTCCATGAAAATTGAATGGATTCTAAGCTTATGGATCGGAGGACTTGGAGCAATTCTTATAATGAATCTCAGTTTCCCCTTTGGGTTTAGAATCATAAAAGATAAAGAGATCACATATATTGATGAACCCGCTAAATTATTTGATCTTTATTTTGGTGCGGGACTTGCTATGTCAATGCTTATTACAGTTATACCGCTAACAGGACTGATCATTTGCTACTATTTCTTTAAGTATGATTCACTCATTTTTTACTTAATGGGAATCAGTGTTGTATCATTTTTTACTAGACTTGGTGGAAGTCTTTTTGCAAAAGGAGCCGATATATCTTCCTCCCTTGTGACAAACGAATCTAAACATAATATTGAAGTTAATGACTATCGAAATGTGTCATCCATTGCAGATAAAATTGGAGATTTGTTAAATAATGGGCTTGCATTAAATCTAGATTTAATTGAATCATTTATCGGGATTATTGTTGCTATTATTATTTATTTTTTCCTTTTACTAGAGAACCAATCAATTAATATTGAAACTGTTAGAAATATTATAAACTTCCCCATAATTATCATAATAAGTAGCACTCTTCTAAGCTTTGCAGCTGGCACCATGTTATTATTTCTAAAACGCCGTACAATACTCGCAAACACGCTTAAACCATTACACGGCATCTATTTATCCCTTATACTCATAAGCATTTTTTCATTCATTTTTTCAGCTAATTATCACATACAATTTTTAAAATTTATTCCTTTTTTGGGGCTGAGTCCATGGCTATCACCCTTTATTTGCATTGTTATGGGACTTATTCTTTCTATCGCGATAGGAATTAGTACCGATTATTACACGTCTGATTCTCATAAACCGGTTCATGAAGTCGTTGCTTTTTCTGAACATCACGCCGTTATTACAAAACTGAGTGGATTAGCCGTTGGAATGAAAAGCCTTGTTTTTCCAATTTTCCTTTCGGCACTATTTATTCTAATTAGTTATAAAATAGCGTCATATTATGGCATTATGCTATTTACAACCGGACTTCTATCCATGACGCCGATCATGATAGCCTCCTCATTGTATGCTCCATTTGCAGATAATATTAACGGTATTATCAATATGGAAGAAAACAGTATCCACACTCGAAACGGACTGGATAAATTAAATGCTATCGGAAATACATTATCGGCATTGGCAAAAAATTTCTCGTCCTACAGTGTACTGATTTTATCTTTCTCTTTATTTATTTGTTTTATAAAGTTATCAGGCTTAAATTATCAAATAATTCCAATATTTCAACCGCTGAACTTATCCGCGTTGTTTATGGGTGGATTGCTTCCATTTTTATTATCGTCAACCCTTATGAGAGCACTTTGTTTCACCATTATTAAGATGTTTGACGAATCAATGATGCAACTTGAAACAATACCCTATTTAAAAGAAAAGAAAGCCTTTCCAGATGTTCACAGATTTATAAAAAATAGCGGAATCGTTATTATAAAAGATTTAGTTATCCCGTCTTTATTTGTCCTGTGTCTTCCTATTATTATTGGCAAGTTCTTTGGTATAGAGATTCTATCTACACTATTTATAGGGATGCTGATTAGTGGTATTTTTTTATCCATCAGTTATTCAAACACAGGGGCTGTTCTGGATAACACAAAAAAAATGATTGAAAAAGGATATAGTGGTGGAATGGGAACCCAAACATATCTCAATGCCGTTTCTGGAGATTTATTCGGAGATGCATTGAAAGATGTTATTGGACCATCTCTTAACCATTTCATTAAAGTAACGATCATTATAGCCATAATCATCGTTCCAATAATAATATAAAAGGAGAAATAAATGCGAAAAACTATAATAGCCGGCAACTGGAAAATGAATAAGGATGTTAATGAGGCCATTCAATTTGCGGATGGTTTAAAGCGTAACTTTTCAAATAAGAATAAGTCTACCGTTCTCATATGCGCACCTTATACTCATATATTTGCTATCAACCATATATTAAAAGACACTGATATTCTAATTGGTGCTCAAAATATGTATCAGGAAGAAAAAGGAGCCTTTACCGGTGAAATCTCTGCAGAAATGATAAAAAGCGTTGGTTGCAAATATGTTCTCATTGGCCACTCAGAAAGACGTGAATATTTTAAAGAATCTAATGAGTTATTGAACAAAAAAATAAAACTGGCGTTACATTATGAACTAACCCCTATTTACTGCGTCGGTGAAAAACTTGAACATCGTGAAAACAATCAGACTTTCAACATAATTGAGTCTCAAATAAAAGAAGGATTAAAGGGATTCAGTACAGAAGAACTAAAAAAAATAGTGATCGCATACGAACCTGTATGGGCAATCGGAACAGGAAAAACAGCTTCTCCTGAGCAAGCAAATGAAGTCCACTCGTTTATTCGAAGCTTACTAATGTCGCTGTCAAACTCCGACATTTCAGAATCGATTAGCATTCTATACGGTGGAAGTGTTACTCCAGATAATGTAACAGAACTCATGAAAAAACATGATATTGATGGTGCTCTTATCGGGGGAGCTAGTTTGAAAGTTGATAGTTTTCTAAAGCTCATTAATTATTAGTATAAAAACAAACTGAAAGGAGATTTAAAATGGTAAGTTATAAAGAATTAGGATTAGTAAATACTAAAGAAATGTTCAAAAAAGCAGTTGATGGAGGATATGCAATACCCGCCTATAATTTTAATAATCTTGAACAAATTCAAGCAATACTTCAAGCATGTGTCGAAACAAAATCACCTGTTATCTTACAAGTGTCATCTGGAGCAAGAAAATACGCAAACTCTACCCTACTTCGAAACCTAGCAAAAGGGGCTGTCGAGTATGTAAAAGAACTTGGTTATGAAATACCGATCGTTTTACACTTAGACCATGGCGATACTTTTGAACTATGCAAAGATTGTATCGATAATGGATTTTCATCAGTTATGATCGACGGTTCTCACCACAGCTATGAAGATAATATTAAATTAACTAAAAAAGTAGTCGAGTATGCTCATGCACATGATGTTACTGTTGAAGGCGAACTAGGTGTGCTTGCAGGTGTTGAAGATGACGTCGTCGCTGAACACTCTTCTTATACAAAACCAGAAGAAGTGATTGATTTTGTAAAAAGAACAGGCGTTGACAGCCTTGCAATTTCCATCGGTACTTCTCATGGTGCCAATAAGTTTAAACCAGAACAATGTACTAAAAATGCAGAAGGAATACTTGTTCCCCCACCACTCAGGTTTGACATTTTAGATGAAATTGAAGTAAAAATTCCGGGATTTCCAATTGTATTACATGGTTCATCCTCAGTTCCACAAGAAATGGTTAAAATTATTAACTCAAACGGCGGAGCAATAAAAAATGCAGTAGGTATTCCAGAAGAACAACTTAGAAAAGCAGCAAAATCGGCTGTTTGTAAAATTAATATCGATTCCGATGGACGGCTAGCGATGACAGCTGCTATCAGAAAAGTAATGGCTGAGAATCCTGCGGAATTTGATCCACGAAAATATCTTGGACCAGCACGAGATGCTTTAAAAATACTATATATGCATAAAAATGATAATGTTTTAGGTAGCTCAGGAAAAGCTTAGCTATTATCCATAAGGAGTCATGAATGAAAGATTTAAAAACCTTACTTAATGAAGCAGAAAGCTGCAATTCTCTGTTTGAAAACTCTATCCGAGCAGTTGAAATTCCTACCTGCAAGGATTTTCTAAAAGATGGAGTATTGCACCCAGTTAAATTTTCATCAATGGGAAAACCGTTAACAACAAAAGATACTGAAAAAGTTAACACCGCTTTTCCTAAAACATCGACTGCATCTGGTAATCAAATTGTTGAAGCCAACGGAATTAATGACAATGTTATCCACAATAAACGGGTTGCGGTTCTATTCTCTGGAGGACCAGCTGCCGGAGGTCATAATGTTGTGGTTGGCCTTAAGAGAATCCTTGGGAATAACAATACCTTACTTGGAGTTAAAGCTGGTCCAAAAGGACTTCTGGAAGGAAATTTATTTGAGATTTCCGATTCCGATGTTAACAAAATAGTGAACACAGGTGGGTTTGATTTTCTAGGAAGCGATCGAACAAAGATTAAAACAGATAGTCAGTTTCATCAAGTCAAAGAAACTTGTATTAAATATAAACTTGATGCAATCGTCGTGATTGGTGGCGATGACTCTAACACAAACGCCGCCGTACTTGCCGAATTCTTATTTAAAAACATTAAAGAAGATGGAAGTGGTGTACAGGTAATTGGTGTTCCAAAAACAATAGATGGAGATCTTCAAATTGGCGACCTTCTTCCCATTTCTTTTGGATTTGATACAGCAACTAAAATATACTCAGAACTAGTGGGAAATATTCTTCAAGACACCCCTTCTTCCAGAAAGTATTGGCATTTTATTAAACTTATGGGGCGAAGTGCTTCTCATGTTGCCCTTGAGGTCGCATTACAAACAAAGCCAGCCATAACGCTTATTTCTGAAGAAATTGCTGAAAAGAAAATGTCTTTGGAGGAAATAGTAGATAGTATCGCTAAAGTAGTTGTATCAAGAGCTAAAAAAGGGATTAATCATGGGGTTATTCTGATCCCAGAAGGTATCATTGAATTTATTCCCGAAATGACAGCTCTTATTAGTGAACTTAACGAGAAAATGGCTGAATTTAAGGATATTTTAGCAAACA
Source organism: Candidatus Margulisbacteria bacterium GWF2_35_9 (assembly GCA_001783275.1). Taxonomy (GTDB): domain Bacteria; phylum Margulisbacteria; class Riflemargulisbacteria; order GWF2-35-9; family GWF2-35-9; genus GWF2-35-9. Next base: position 4,627 of record MFRH01000036.1, on the reverse strand, counting down.
AAGAACCTGGCGAGGAAAAACGAGATTTTATTTACGCTAAGCTCACAGCAACCAATACAAAACTTATGGCAACTTTGCCCGATTATATTGAGGACATGTTGTTAGCCGACCGAGATTCCCATGGCAACTTACAAGTATCTCTAATTCCTACTGAGCGACTACTAATTGATATGACCGCCCGAAGAGTTAAGGAACTCGACACACATGTAAAATTTAATACTCATAACCATTTTTTTGGCTATGAAGGACGATGCGGAGCTCCAACATTATTCGATGCAACATATACTTACAATTTAGGATTAACAGCTGGATCACTTATTCTTGCTGACAAGACAGGTTACATTGCAAGCATAATGAATCTTGATCATGGAGGAAAACCCATTGCCCTACCGCTAACAGGCTTATTGAATATTGAAAGACGACATGGCCATGATGAAATGGTTATTGAAAAAGCATTAGTTGAAGTTAATTCAAATGCATTCAAGTATTTCAGTTCAAGAAGAGAGACTTGGGCAAGTAGCGATTTATTTAGTTCACCCGGACCTAGGCAATTATGGGGCCCAGCCTCTCAACAAATTCCAGTGACGGTTGCGTTGAATAGAAAATACACATCTTTGTTATTTGATTTTTAACAAATTATTCTTACCTACTAATAAAATGAAGGGACTAAACTATAAAGTTCCTTCATTTTATTTTCATAAGCGCTAGTTAATCACCACTTATCATGACCTATTGTCACAAACATTCATAACCCTGACCTTTAACGGCAATTTATTATAATTTCAGAATGAAAATTCGATAATATACCATAATTAATCGAAGTATTATTATTGATTATAAGGCTAAATCCATTTTCTTTGTGTGAATACTCCTATATAATATTTTAAAAGGGCTCATTATGAAAAACAATAAATCACTCATTGCACTTGAACACTCAATTAACTCAATTATTAGGGACTACAATATTAACTCGGATGATTCGCAAAATCTTGTCACCCAATTTAATGAATGCAAAAATATTCTCATTCGACAGAATCAAATATTAATTGATCAAGAAAAAATGGTGATGATCGGGGATCTTGCCGCTAGTGTTGCTCATGAAATAAACACACCGTTACTTGCTGCTATTATGAGCACCAATAAACTAAAAGATTCTACTAACGATGGCCCAATGTTTGAAAAATATTTTTCAATGCTAGAGTCAGCACTGACAAGAATTAAGCAACAATCCATAAACCTGAAGGCGCTTGTTAAATATCAAGACAGTATTGCAGTTTTTAACTTAGTTAATGAACTGGAAAGCGATTTATCCTTGCTTGGATTTATGTTATTGGATATTGAGGTACAAAAAGATTACTCACCCGAAACCCAGTTGTTAATCAATGGAAACTCTGGTCAAATTAATCAGGTGATTGTAAACATAATAAAAAATGCAGTGGAATCCATCCCTGAAGGACGAGACGGGAAAATTATTATCGCCACATATGAAGAAAACAATAAAATTATACTAAAAATCACGGATAACGGAAGCGGTATTTCTAATGAACATGTTAACCGACTATTCAAAGAAAATTTTACAACAAAAACAAGAGGGACAGGTATCGGATTGAAATTATGTAAAGATATCATTGATAGACATGAGGGAACGATTCGTATTGATAGCAGTGAAGGAATCGGATCAACCTTTACAATTGAACTTAATAAATTCATAGGTGATTAATTTATTACATATTATGATATAATACACAGACGAGGTGAAATATGAAACATTTAGTATTTGTAGATGATAATGAAACACTAGTTAATATTATGCAATCTGAACTTGAGGATTATTATAACGTTAACGTATTTGTAAATCCACAAGAAGCGTTAGATTATATGATATCTAATATAGAAAATATCGATATCCTTCTAACTGATTTTATGATGCCACAATTCAATGGACTTCAACTTGTAACTGAAATTAAAAAAAGAAATCCAAAAATTCATACAATTATCCTAACAGGATATTGTAAAAGCATGGAAAATGAAGCTGATATTAAAAATTGTGATTTAATGCTTGATAAAAACATCTTAAAAGATACTGATGACTTAATCGATGAAATAAATAGTATTTGCCTCTGAGAATTAAAATTAAACGTGTGTTTTTTTATAAAAGAATTTATGAAGCAGAATCTCTAAATTGAGTCATAAATTCTTTTAACGTATTAAAAATTGTTTTACGAATTTCCAAAACATTAAATTTATTTAGTCCAAGTTTATTTAAGTTTTTTTCATGGAAAACTCCATCCATTTCAATCTGAACATCCTGTTGTTCAACAATTCCACTGCCCATATCCAAAGTCTTCGCAATACCATTTGCCAAATGGACGATGTATACGTGTTTAATATAATTTTCGGCATCTTCAGGATTATGATGGAATTCAATGGCAGTACAAATATCTTCAGGGAAATTCCATTTACGTGCTATCGCAGCCCCAATAGTGCCATGATTAAAACCAAAAACACGTTCCTCCGCCTGAAAAAACTTCAATGAACCTAATTTATAAATATTCCATGCTTTATCCAACTCTTCCTTTGCATATTGATTGATAATTAATTTGCCAATATCATGTAATAATCCCATAACATATAGCTCATCAGGATTTGTTATTCCAACATGTTCAGCCAGTACTTTTGATCCAATCGCCACAGACAGGCTGTGATCGAACAATGTATCTTTATCAAAGCCATAATTATCCAACCCCATTAACATGATATTTTGCGATGATGCAGTATACGCCAAACTTTTAACCTGATTAAAACCTAAACAGACAATCGCATGCGCGATTGTTGATATTCGTTGATTGAATCCATAAAAAGCAGAATTTGCCAAACGCAATACCCTCGCTACAACGGACTGGTCTTTTTGGATAATTCCTTCGATATCATTTGCAGATGTTTTATTGATATCTAATATAATTAATTCTTTAATGGTCGTCGGTAAAGGTAATAGATTATCCTCAACCTTACTTACTAACTTTTGAAATAATGGATTAGAGACAGTTTTCATAATAATAAATCTTATAGTTAATAGCTAACAAAATCAATAGAATATCCGATTATTCTCATTCGTAGAATTTTCCAAAGTTTCTAAACCTTAGATATCTTTCCTCAACTAACAATGCTTCAGGATATTGTTGATATCTATTTATTTCTTTATCCAAAAACGTTCTCACATTTCTAATTGCCTCTTGCTGATTATAATGTGCGCCTCCGATTGGCTCTGGTATTATTTCTTCAATAACCTCCATCTCAAGCAACTTTGAACTAGTTAAACCTAAATTTTCAGCTGCGATATTTGATTTTGATGCATCGGACCATAATATTGCGGCACATCCTTCCGGACTAATTACCGAATAGTAGGAATATTGTAGCATTGCTAATTTGTTAACGATCCCAATACCTAGAGCGCCTCCACTTCCCCCTTCACCGATGACAACCCCGATGATAGGTACTCTTAACTGGCTCATTTCTCTCATACTGGTTGCAATCGCTTCGGCAACACCTCTTTCTTCGCTATCGACTCCAGGATAGGCTCCTGGTGTATCAATAAATACAATTATTGGAATCCGAAGTTGCTCGGCCAGCTTCATTAGTCGCAAGGATTTTCGATAACCTTCTGGTTGTGGCATCCCGAAATTTCTTTCGATATTCTGCTTCGTGTTTCTACCCTTCTGATGACCAATCACCATCACATTTAGATCATTAAATTTAGCGAACCCACCAATTAAAGATTTGTCATCAGCGAATCTTCTATCTCCATGTAATTCAATAAAATCCTCAAAAACATGTTCAATATAATCTAATGTCTGTGGTCGATTTGGATGTCTTGAAATTTTTATAATATCAATGGCATTCATAGATAAAAAGGCTGTTTCCTGCAATTCTTGTATTTTTGTCTCAGTTTGATCACCATTTGAAACTGATTTTGAATTGTTAATAAATGTTTTTGTAAATTCGGCAAGAAAATTTGTTGTGCGCTTCATCGATTTATTTTTAATATTTTGATGGCCATTAGGAATCCCTAATAACCGAGACAAAGTATCTCGTAAATCTTTTCTTTCTATAATTAAATCAATCATCCCATGATCAAGTAAATATTCGCTTTTTTGAAAATTATTCGGTAGATTCTGAAGAATCGTCTGTTTAATAACTCTTGGACCTGCAAAACATATTAACGCATTCGGTTCTGCAATAATAATGTCCCCCAGCATTGCAAACGATGCGGTTACTCCGCCTGCTGTGGGATCACAACACACGGAAAGATACAGCAATTTCTTTTTTTTCAGTTTTGATAAAGCTGCCGATACTTTTGCCATTTGCATTAGAGACATCACTCCCTCTTGCATTCTGGCCCCACCAGAGGTTGATATAATTATGACTGGCAAATGTTTTTTTATGGCATGTTCAATAGCTCGAGTAATCTTTTCTCCAACAACCGACCCCATACTTCCTCCCATATAAGCAAAATCCATCACACAAAGAACTGCTGGTAAATCATGAAATTTTGCAGTACCCGTCACAATTGCATCGTATAATTTAGATTTTTCTTCCGCTTTTGTAATCCGATCAGCATAGGTCATAT
>MFRH01000035.1:4736-6297 GCA_001783275.1 Candidatus Margulisbacteria bacterium GWF2_35_9 | reverse complement strand
AGCAACTTCTGCTACACGCTGAGCTCCACCGGTAATTACGACAAATTGAATAATAACTAGAACAATAAAAATAATTAAACCAACAACATAATTTCCCCCAACAACAAATTGACCAAAGGTATACACAATATTCCCTGCATTTGCAGTCAATAATAACGATCGAGTTAGTAGGATGCCTAGCGCTAATCGGAATAGAGTTATAATTAATAGGAATGTTGGAAAAATGGAGAACTGTGAAGCGCCCTGCGCATACATTGTCACGAGTAATATTAAGATGGAAATTGTAAAATTTCCCGACACAAGAAAGTCAATAATAACTCCTGGCAATGGAACCAGTAGCATAATTAGCACTACCAGTACTCCAACTACCATCATTATATCGTTTGAAACTTTTTTAGAATCTTCTACCATTTTTCTACTAGGTATTATACAGGACTTTTTTGTATACGGCTATTTTACACTTATGCTACTGACGTAATTAAGCATGCGATATTTCTGGTTACACAGCAATAACATTCTCCCTTCCTTATAGTCTCTAGTTGCCCATTTTCACAGTACTAGTATTTTTGTTTACTTCAATATTCATGCACAGTAAACATGTTTTTTGTATTGATTTTTTATTATCATCTTGATATACTGTATTTACAAATATTTATTTTCGGTACACTGGAAATAACTGATAAAATGTAGGAGGTCAACACTAATGGGTACAAGTCTTTATGTCGGAAATATTCCTTGGGAAATTACAGAAGATGAACTAACAAATGTATTTAAAAGTGTTGTTCAAGTTGATGATATTCGTGCCAAGATTGAATGCGACCAACGCACAGGCCATTCTCGAGGATTCGGATTTGTAGAGGTTCCAGATGAGTGCATTGAAGAAATTATTCAAAAAATGCATGGTTTCGAATTGGGTAATAGAGAGCTGATTGTTAACTAATCATCACAAACTCAAACTTTTTATCTCTGACAAACGTTATGACCATTCTTTAGAAGTAGCAAATCTTTCAAAAAAAATAGCAACTCATTATAATTATCCTGATCCACAAAACGCATATATTGCTGGGCTCTATCATGATGTAGCAAAAGACCTTTCAATTGTTTTATTACACGATTATGCGAAAAAATATAATTATCAACCTGAAAGTGATTATGTTAATTCATCCGCGTTACTTCATGCTCCCGTCGGTATGTTGATTATTAAGAATGAGTTTGAAATATCCGATTCCGAAATACTCTCGGCCATTCGGTATCACACAACCGGTCGAGCAAATATGACGTTTCTTGAGAAGACTGTTTACCTCGCAGATATTGCAGGTAGTGGCAAAGAAATTGGACATTCACTTGAAGTATTAAAATTAGCTTACACTGACATTGATAAAGCTGTATTACTAACTGCAAAAGAAACGTTACTGCATTTACTTAATAAAGGCCGGTATATATGCAAAAACTCCTTCGAATGTTATAACTTTTATTCAAATACTCAAAACGAGTAAACGGGCTGCTCATCCACCATAAAAACTTCATGAATAAAATTCAAGTTTCCTGTCGATACTAAGTA
>MFRH01000035.1:0-4717 GCA_001783275.1 Candidatus Margulisbacteria bacterium GWF2_35_9 | reverse complement strand
ATATGGAAATTAATTCGCAAATGAATTTGGGAAACCCCATAAAGCTAAATGATGATGGGATAAGTTTATCCTCATTTACTAAAGTCGGCCAACCGCAACAAGGCAAGATTCAGAGTCAGTTTACTCAGCAATTCCAACAAGCCGCTAAACTAGCTTCTGAAGAACTTGAAAATTCACAGACTCAAAGTGAAATAAGCCAACGTAAAGAGGACGGCACCAAAGAAGTCGTCCAAAAAAACTACAGTAGTCTTCAAAAAATGGATGATTTGAAGGTCGTCCCTGATATAATCACTGAAGTTCCAGATGACATGATTGAGGATCTTCTTGAAAACAATACCGGATTAAAAAAACTTGAGAAACAACAAAAAGAAACAAACGAACTCTTAGAAAAAAAACTAATCGGTGAGAAAAGTAGCACTGGGTTGCGAAGCCTTATTTCCTCTACAAATATCAGTATATTTTCCAAGTGGTTAAAAGAACTATCCAAAAAGAAAAAAGATATCGATGATACTGAAGGCATAGCTACAGATAAAGCATCTGATACTCAAAAAACAAAAAAGACGGCCCCATCCGGGAAAAAAACATCCAGTGAAAATATTTCAAAACAGCAAAAACTATTTACACTCAATTTACGATCATCCATTCGTTTTCTTAAAAACATGAAAAACTTATCTAAACGATTTTTCCCGGAACTCATCATTTATGAAGATGAAACCGGTTATGTGGATAGCGAAAAAACCCTTGAATGTCTTGGGTGGCAAAATGTCTCTCAATATCAACAAACACTCTTTAATCAACTAACCAATGAAAGCTTAAACAATATAAGTCATTTTCAGAAAGTTCTTAATGTTGCGAAAGAAAACGGCATAGGATTATATAAAGGAACCCATCCTGTTTTTAGTAAAAATGAAAATATTCTGGCAGTAGAACAACTTACCGGAGAATTAACCATTCTTAAAGATTTAATAGAGTTACAAAAACTCCAACTCGATGATAATGTTCTAACGTGTCAGCAAGTTTCTGACAGATAATCCTTAAACTTTCCGCTAAAAATGCGTTGATGTTCATCCATAACATAATTATCTGTCATCTGAGAAATATAATCAGCAATGACACGCTCTTTGTTTCCACTTATTCTGATTCTTTCCAATTCATTCTTGCCAAGTAGTTCAGGGTGTTTATTTAATTGATCAAATAATTCTCTAATATAATCCTTGCCTTTAAATGACATTTTTAATACGCGATAATTGCTATAAAATCGATCCATTAAGAATTTTTGCAACTGAATAATTTTTTGTCTCAGATTATCTGAAAAATCGACAATTTTGAATCTACAATTAAAAACGTCCTCAACCCTTTTAACCTGATGACGATCAATCATTTGTTCTGTATGCTCAATGACATCCATAATCATCATATTTATTAAATACCTGACATTAAGAAATCGATTTTCTACCTCTGACATCGTTTTATAAATTTTTTCATTAAATATCTGGGCCTCACGCCATACTTCAACATCAATAATTAACTCATCAATACTTAGAATATTAGAAGCAATCCCATCATCCAAATCGTGATTTACATAAGCCAATTGGTCTGCCACATTCACAACCTGAGCTTCAAGGGACGGATGGATAATTTCATCTGCTCGAATATCCTCAGGATGATCAAATGGAGTATGATGTTTCATTAGTCCTTCTAAAACCTCGACACTTAAATTCAACCCATTAAATTCAGGATACTTCTGCTCTAGTTCTTCAACAACTCTCTTACTTTGTCGATTATGTTCAAACCCACCCTGATCCGCTAATAGCTCGTTTAGCACTTCCTCTCCAGCATGGCCAAATGGTGTGTGGCCCAAATCATGAGCTAATGCAATTGCCTCAACCAAATCTTCATTTAATCCAATCGAACGTGCAATATGTCTGGCAATCTGCGCAACTTCAAGAGTATGTGTTAATCGAGTTCTGAAATGATCTCCTTCAAATATGACAAATACTTGTGTTTTGTGCTTTAACCGTCTGAACGCCTTGGAATGAACGATTCGATCTCGATCACGTTGGAAACAGGTTCTAGAATAATCGGCCTCCTCAAAGTATGTACGGCCTTTTGTGTTCTTTGAGTGCACGGCATATGGTTGAAGGATACTATCTTCTAATAATTCAAAATACTGTCGATTGCGCACTATTTATATTTTCTTTCCAATGTCTTAATTACCAATTCTAATAAATCGATAAAAGGTTGTTCCACTTGATCATCATAATCAAACACCATTTCTTTCACGAGATATAAGTGTTCTAAAGTTTCATCATCTCCATTTTCCATAGCAATATATAGAATAGGTCCTAGCAACTCAAAAAGATTAATATCATCGATCTCTGCCAATAGTCCATTCAATAAGAATGAAATGTTCTTATATCCAGCTGAACCGAGATAACTTAGCAATTTAATCTTGGTTTTTATGTCATAAACTTTTATTGCATATTGATAAATACTTACCGATTGTTTTTCAGAAAATGGATACATTAAATTTGCCCTGATCAACCCCTCTGCATTATTCTCCTTCAGCAACTTTGATTGCAAAAATTCCCAGTTTGAAACAGCTAAAAGTTTTATAGAAAAATAATCGTCTGAATTTTGATCAATTCTGCTAACCAAATTGGGCACATACTCTTTATTACCAGCAAGATAACTGATAATAGACTTTATATCTCTCCAACCATATTCTTTATTTAGTTCTTTAATTATTTTTTCTATCGTTTTTTGATAATTGTACTGTGCATTCACAAAACTCTGTCTTATATATATATCAAGTATAGGGGTATCTAGATATACTCCCGGCATATATATTTGATAATTAACATTTACGTCCACAACATCACTGCTTTTTAGTTGCTCCGGTAACGACATTTCGACATTAACAATAATTGAAACATCTTCTTCTTCATCCATATTTTTAAGTTTATTGCCCCGATGTTGAATTTGAAAACGACTGGTTTCTTGGATATTACCCGTTATTTTTTCTTGAAGATATTTATAAATAACTTCTGCAATATTGCTGTCTGAAAATATCTCAAGCCCCTTTTTATCACTATCAGAAATGAGTTCTTTAAAATATACATATGTTGATACTTTTTTTTCTAACTTTGTATTAAATGCGTTAAACAAATTCATTTTTATTTTATAATATTGTTTAAGCGCTTTTAAATATGACGATGAATAGGGGTATTCCTCAAAATAATTTTCAATATCCGAAAGTGCATGGGGTCTATTTATTATACTGTAATAAACTTCCGTTGATTCCTGATTATAATATTCAATATTTACCGCGAAGAGACTAGAAAATAATATTGCGATAATAAGAAACCGCATTTATTTATCCAGACGGGAGATATTATGTATTGTCACGCACTGCTACATTTACAAATAATTGACCAAGAGCAGTATTTATAGGAACAATAACTGCTTCACCCACTAAACTAGAATCATATAGTTCCAGATCCTGTCCAGTAAATATTGTAGGAGCTGATATATCTAGGTTTTTACCATTATTATTAAGAATCGTAATAGCTCCACCACAAATCATATTAGCTAACTCATTAATTGTTGAACTTACCATAAAATCAAACATGGTAAATACTTCACCATTCATTGCCCCAGCGATTTTTAAAGCAGTTTCTTTTGTCATATCAAATACAACTCGTCCTTCAATATCCCCAGTAACACCAATAAGTGAGGCGCATCCCTTTGTTATCATCGGAGTCATCCTTTTTTCTAAAGGGCCACGTGCTATATCAATACTAGGAATGACTTCTTTTAATACATTACTGATCGATACTAAAAAAGGATTTATATATTCAACATTCATTTAGCTCTGCCTCCTTAAGACAATAATCTTAATACTATTTTTCAATAACCCATCTAATTATGTCAAATACTTTTTCTTGTTTAAAGGGTTTTACCACGAAGTGTTTCGCTCCTAACATAATAGCTTGTTTCACTTTATCTTTATCGCCTAATGCACTCACCATCACTACTTTCAAACGAGGATCAATCTTTAATAACTCTGGCAACGCACTCAACCCATCTTTTTTAGGCATAGAAATATCGAGGGTAATAATATCTATTTTATCATGTAATTGAGCAACTTTTTTAACAGCTTCATCTCCATCAGCGGCTGACCCAACTATTCCACAACCAAACCCCTCCATCATACGTTGAATTGTTTTTACCATAAAAGCAGAGTCATCCACAATAAATGCATTGATTAAATCACCATTTGCTTTGGTTCCTAGGTACATTTTTTCTATGTTAGTATTTATTACCATCTACTCAACCCCCATTATTCAATTATTCGTTTTGCACCTATTGTGTTCATGTCTCTTGGTACTATTGTATAACTAAGTCTTTGATTTTAGCAACAATCTTGTTTAAAGGTAAAACGTACTCTACATTGCCCCTTTTTATTGCTGCTTTAGGCATGCCAAAAACAATACACGTCTCTTCGTCTTGGGCAATTGTCTTTCCAGAGTATGCTTTAATACGACTTAAATTATCAGCACCATCACAACCCATCCCCGTCATTATAACGCCAATGGATTTCTTTCTAGCAACCTCACCTATAAAATAGAACAACGTTTCCGCACTTGGCTTAAATCCACCCACTTTTGAATAATCGTCAAATACGATCCGGATCTCTTTTGAACCCACTTCTTTT
>MFRH01000034.1 GCA_001783275.1 Candidatus Margulisbacteria bacterium GWF2_35_9 | reverse complement strand
TTGACTTCTCATAATCTTCGACGAGTATCCCTCGAGATCCTTTCGCTTCCCATCCGGCATTTGCCGTTTTTTCAAGGAACATTGGAACCATTTTACTTGTATCGACTGTTCCATCGGATTTATATTTAAAACCATACACTTTCCGACCTGAGTTATCCAATACAAAGCCCTTCTCATTGATGCTAAAATTTCCAGCACGTGTATACATGAAAGTTCGTCCATCATCTGGAGAAACAATAAACATTCCATTCCCTTGAATCGCAAGATCCAGCTGACCGCCCGAACCGATTTCTCCTTGGGAAAAATCAACGGTAATATTGGCAAGTGCAACGGAAGAACCTTCTTGCAGAGGATTAGTTCCTCCAGTAGTTAACGTCCCGGCAGAACCGGTATTTAAAACTTTATTAAAAATTGTTTTAAAGGAATATTGTAAAGATTTATAACCAACCGTGCTCATGTTACCCATATTGGCTGTTTGAAGTCGCAATGCCGTTTCGAAAGCCCTCATGGCGTTTTCGCCATTTTTCATAATATCTAACATCGTTTATTTCCTCCCCATGTGTAAAACTGAATTCCCGCCCAATATAAGCTTGCCTGATTTTTAAATTATCATTAGAAAATTCCGATGTCAATTCAATGTGAAAATATCAAAATATACTGTTTTCATATATTGACCACAATCAATTATCAATTCACGTTATAATTTAATGAGATAAGGAACTGACAGCTGATTAATCTCTTAAATAATTTATAGAAATAGACGATATTTATGTGGATAAGCAGATGTATCGATTGTTTAGAATGTTTCTTTGCCGATTACTTCAATTAATTGTGCCAAACCTTCTCCAGTAATTGCAGAAACCTCTATAAACTTTTTACCTTTAAACTTTTTTCTAACCATAGCCAAACGATCTTTATCTTGGGCTGAATCCATTTTATTAAAAACAATAATCTGTTTCTTTTTAAGGATTTCTGGATTGAACAACTCCATTTCTTTATTAATCAATTTATAATCCTCAAAAACATCCCGCTGATAATAGTCAGAGACATCCAAGACATGTAAAAGCAATTTAGTCCGTTCAGTATGTCTTAAGAACTGATGGCCTAGCCCATGTCCATTATGAGCATCTTCAATAATTCCAGGCAAATCGGCAATTACGATTTGTCGTTCACCGCGATAATTCATTACGCCCAAATTTGGGACTAGCGTAGTAAACGGATAGTCAGCAATTTTAGGTTTTGATTTTGTCAAAACGGAAATCAATGTGGACTTTCCAACATTAGGGAATCCAATAATCCCAACGTCAGCTAAAAGCTTCAGTTCGAGAACTATTTCAAGTGATTCTCCAGGCAATCCTTTTTGGGCATAGTAAGGAACCTGATTCACACTAGTGGCAAACTGGGCATTTCCACGGCCCCCAAGACCACCCTCGACTGCAACAAATTGTTGATTATTTTCATTGAAATCGATCAGAATCGATTCATCATCTTGTCGACTGATAATGGTTCCAACTGGCACTTTAATGATTAAATCGTCAGCATCTCTTCCATGCTTATCTCGACTATCGCCGGGTAGTCCGTTTTCAGCCTGATATTTTTTTTTGTAAGTAAAGTCCATTAGACTTTTTAAGTTATGATCACTAACAAAAACAATATTGCCACCCTTACCACCATCGCCTCCGTCTGGCCCACCTTTTGGGACATACTTTTCACGTCGAAAACTAACGCAACCGGGGCCACCATTTCCTGATATTAATTCTATTTTTGCTATATCTATAAACATGTTTTATTCCAAAATAAAAGAAGCGGACAACCGTCCGCTTCTTTTTATATTAATAATTCGTTTTTTATCTGATTATCTACTGGAGAATACGCTAACTCGTTTTCTACCCCTAAGATCATCAAACTTAACAAAACCTTCAATCAATGAAAAAATAGTATAATCTTTCCCAAGACCAACATTTAATCCTGGTTTTATTTTAGTACCACGTTGTCTGATAATAATGTTGCCGGCTTTAACTGCTTCTCCACCAAACTTCTTTACACCAAGATATTGGGCGTTACTATCTCTTCCGTTACTGGTACTTCCTTTACCTTTCTTATGTGCCATTGCTTCCTCCCAGCGTTACTTTGTATCGTCAGTTTTTGTTTTTTTTGTCTTAGCAACAGTTTCTTTACTTATTGAAGCCTTTTTAACTGTTTTTGGTTCAGATACTTTTTTTTCAGTCTTTTTTCCAATCGTCGCACTCGTCTTTTTTGCAACGACTTTTGTGTCTTTCTGTTCAGCGGATTCAACTACTTCAACGTTTTTAACAGCAGTTTTTGTTTTTCCACCTAAGGTAATATCATTTATTTCTAGTAGTGTATATTTTTGTCTGTGTCCCTGTTTTTTATGATAACCTGTTTTATTTTTATACTTATATACGATTACCTTCTTATCCTTAACTTCCTCGTTTTTAACAACAGCAGATACAACTGCTCCATCAACATAAGGGGTTCCAATTTTAACATCATCATTTTCTTTAATGAATAAAACCTTATCTAAGTTAATTTGTTTATCATTTTCGATATTCAGCTTATCTACGTAGACTTTCAGTCCTTTTTCAACCTTGTATTGTTTTCCGGCTACTTCTATAATTGCATACATCCCATGTTCTCCTTATCTTACACCAATTTAATGAACAGTTAGAAAAAATAACATTATTACGTGGTTGTGTCAACCACTTTAAATTACTTAAATTGAATTTTATGACTGTTTTTTAATACTACTGTCAAAATAAAACTCGATTATGATACAATAACATAAAACTAGGGAGAATGCGAATGATAATAGTGACAGGTGGCGCAGGTTTTATTGGAAGCAATATTGTTAAGAGCCTTAACGATAGAGGTATCGATCAAATTTTGATCGTTGATAATCTTAGCAGACCAGAAAAACACTTAAACCTGAATAGACTCAAATTTTCAGACTATGTCCATAAGGATGATTTCATTAATAATCTTGCCCTATTTAAATCGGTAAAAACGATTTTCCATCAAGGGGCCTGTTCCAACACTATGGAAACCGATGGCAACTATATGATGAAAAATAACTTTGAGTATTCAAAGAAACTATTACATTTTGCATTACAAAATAACACAGACTTTCTGTATGCTTCCAGCGCCTCAGTATATGGAAACGGAGACAATGGATTTCGTGAAGACCCCAGCTGTGAGTATCCATTAAATATTTATGCATTTTCTAAATTGATGTTTGATAACTACGTCAGAAATATCTTTAAACAGAAAACAAAATTAGATAGCCAGATTTGTGGTTTACGTTATTTTAATGTGTATGGCTATCAAGAAAACCATAAAGGGAAAATGGCATCTGTTGCTTATCACCTAATGACACAAGCAAAAAATAACGAAGCCATTAAATTATTCAAAGGTAGTGAAAACTTTAAACGTGACTTTATTTTTATAGATGACGTTGTAAATGTGAACCTATCGCTATATGACAATAAAACAAGCGGAATATTTAACTGTGGGTCTGGAACAGCCCATAGTTTTTGCAATATCGCGACTGGCATTCAGGAGTATGAAAAAAAAGCCACGATCGAATATATTCCATTTCCTAAAGAGCTCGAAGGGAAATACCAAGCGTTTACTGAAGCTGATCTATCTAATCTTAAGAAAACTGGGTATAGCGCACATTTTCACACTGTAAAAGAAGGTGTTGGAAAGTACTATCAAAAATTTATAGAATCTAACGGATACTTTATTTAACTAATTAAGCGTTTATTCTTTGTCTTTGAAATTCATTTCATATAATTTTTTGTAAATACCGTTTTTGTTTAACAGCTCAGAATGAGTGCCTTCTTCCACAATTTCGCCTTTATCAAATACCAGTATTCGATCAGCATTTACAATGGTAGATAATCGATGGGCAATAACAATGGTTGTTCGATCCTTCATCAGCCGTTCAAATGCTTCCTGAACCAGTTTTTCCGACTCATTGTCCAGTGAAGACGTAGCTTCGTCGAGTATGAGTATCTTCGGATTTTTAAGAATTGCTCTCGCAATGGCGATTCTCTGTTTCTGACCCCCGGATAATTTCTGTCCACGTTCCCCAACGCGTGTCACATAACCATTTTTCATCTTCACGATAAATTCTTCGGCATTAGCCATTTTTGCTGCGATCACTATCTCTTCCCGAGACGCTCCGATTTTTCCATAGGCAATATTGCTCTCGATGGAACCGCTAAACAACACAGTATCCTGCGGAACGATGCCGATTTTGCTGCGGTAGGAAAATGAATCCAGGTCTTTAACATTATGGCCATCTATCAGAACTGAACCTTCTTGAACATCATAAAATCGGGGAACTAAATTTACGAACGTAGTTTTACCAGCACCACTGGCTCCAACAAGCGCAATATTTTCTCCCGGATTTATTGTAACATTTACATTTTTTAGAACGGTACCTTCTTTAGTATCATAGGCAAAAGAAACATCGATAAACTCTATTTTACCTGTCACATCCGTTAACTTATACGCACCTTTTTTATCACGAACAGTTGCTACAATGTCCAGTAGATGGAACACACGCTC
This sequence comes from Candidatus Margulisbacteria bacterium GWF2_35_9, assembly GCA_001783275.1. Taxonomy (GTDB): domain Bacteria; phylum Margulisbacteria; class Riflemargulisbacteria; order GWF2-35-9; family GWF2-35-9; genus GWF2-35-9. The sequence continues at coordinate 24,520 of MFRH01000034.1, read as the reverse complement.
TGCTGAAGCAAACGCACTTTGCATTAAGGAGTAAACTTTACTTAAGGCGATCACAGGATCGATAATCAACATTAATCCCGCAATATACTCAAACAAATGGTCAACCGGAAGCTGTTCCAATATAACCAAACGAGTGGCATACCATATGACAAATATGGTTGGTAGAAATTGTAATAATCCCAGAATGGGTTCCTGTAATGCAGAAACCCGAACATTTTTCATAGTGAATTTAAAATTACGCTCATTTTCTCTTAAAAACCGCTTAATTTCATGATTTTCCATAGTAAAAGCTTTAACGATTCTTACTGCGGCTAACGACTCCTGCAAGACAGAAAATATATCTGCATTTTTTCGTTGAACCTTGCTACTGATTCGCCTTACTCGAGCGCCAAACCGTTGAATTAAATAGCTTGAAAGTGGTAAAACAATAAACGTAATAAGAGTGAGTTTCCAGTTAATAACAAACAAATATCCGACAACTCCGATTAGTGTCATAGACTGGGTTAACATACTGGTAAATGTCTGCCTTATGACATTTTCGATTGCGCTGATATCACCAAGTAATCGACTCGCGATATCTCCCTGACGATACTTTTCAAAAAAATCCATGGATAGTCGCTGAATGTGGCTATATACTTCAACTCGCAGATTAATTGTAATTCTGTTTGAAATATAAGCCATTAAATAGTTTTGATAATAAGACGCAATTAATCGAACAACATATAAACCTACAATATCGAGAGTAAACACCATTTGTAGCCACAAATTTTTGTCCATAATTGCGCGGACATAATTTCTGATAAGAGCCATAAAATAGACGCTTGAGGCAGAATATAACAATGCAAAAAGCACGGCAAAAATCATCCGTTTATAATAGGGTTTTATATATTTTAGGATTCTAATATACATTTTATATCTCCTGCGATTGCTCTAGCCCCACCCGGCTTACCCATTGCTTTGGGGCCGTTGATCTGAACATTTTCAATAAAACTTTTTGATTCTAAACACTGTACTATATGTTTGGCTATTATAGCAGAATCATTGGTATCAACATACTCCACTAAATTGTTTAATAATTTTTTTTGCTGTATAAACCGCTTTCGGGTAGTTTGCATCCCCGTAGCAGGAAAGGTAAACAACGGAATTCCACAACCGATGCACTGTTCATTGGCTGTTCCGGCTAAGCCGATCACCGCATCGGAAGTACTTAGTAATTCCTCAAAAGTGGTAAATATGATTGCTTGCTGAAGTTCATCCTCACTAAACTTCGCTTTATTAAGAGAACTTGGGACAGCAATCTGAACAGACCATTCCTTGGGTAAATGGTTGATTACCTGTTTAATTAATTCAAAATTTTGATAGGCTTCATGTCGACTACCCGGCAATACTCCAATCGTAATCGCTTGATTCTTTTGTGATAATTTTTTAGCAGGACAATGAATCATATCCATCATAATATTACCCTTATACAACGCATTTACGCCTTGTTGAACAAGAGATTTTTCTGTTTCTATATCACGCACATATACTATTGCATGGTGTTTTTTAAAAAAATATCGTTCTAGCAAAAAATGAGACTCAAATCGATCTGACTTTGCAGTGGAAATCAAAATAAGTTTACTATATTTTAAAAAGACGACTGACATGATAAACGGGAAAAAGTCGCCGACGGCAACAACCAGATCATAGGGCTGTTTTCTAGCATTCATCATTTGTTTGAAATGAAGTCCAATAAGACCATCTTTAAGATCATTAAAAATGTTCTTAACGGATTTTATAAAACCACCCGAGGACATATCTTTTTGCGGACCTATTTTCTGAACACCTTTAACTCGATCATATGCACCGCTGTTTCCAACCATCGGCAGAGCAAATAGATCATACTGCGATCCGTTGTTTAACAAGACCTTTATTAATTCAACTGCAATGAAATCTTCGCCGTGTCCATTAGAAATAAAAAGGATTCGCTTAGACATGGTATTTGGTTAAAAACCACTCTTTCATTTTTTCCAAGGCACGATGGCGGTGGCTAATACTGTTTTTTTCCTGTGAGCTCATTTCCGCCATGGATTTTTTTAATGGAGGGTAATAAAAAACCGGATCATATCCAAACCCGTTTTCACCGACCATTTTATCAACAATCAGCCCATCAACGGTTCCTTCAAAACTTTTCTCTAGTTTTTTTATAGGATCGACAAAAGCCATTACCGTTACAAAATGGGCAGATCGGTCCTTTTCATTGGCCATTTCATGAATCAGTTTTGTACACAGTGCTTCTTTTGTAGCATTCACACCGGCGTAACGCGCAGAATAGATTCCAGGAGCTCCATTCAATGCATTAACAGCTAATCCAGAATCGTCACCCAACGTGATAATATTTAATCTTTTAGCAACCGTTCTGGCCTTGATAAACGCATTATCCTCAAAAGTTTTTCCATTTTCTTCAATATCATCGTTATACCCGACATCACTCAGAGAAAGAACATTGACCGGTAGGTCACTAAACATCTCTGTAATTTCCATCAGCTTATGCTGATTGTGTGTGGCGAGAATAATATCCATTATTTAATATATTTTAATGCTTTTTTCCCGATATCGGTTCTAAATATTTTTTTATCAAAATTAATTTTATCTACCAATTTATAAGCAGATTCTATCGCACCAGTCAGTTTGCTGCCTAGTGCTGTAACTCCAAACACTCTGCCACCGTCTGTAACGATCCCCTTTTTATCCAGTTTAGTTCCGGCATGAAACACAAGTCCATCTGCTTTTTCAAGTCCGCTTACTATCTTGCCCTTCTCATAGGAACCGGGATAACCACCGCTTGCAAGTACTACACAAACCGCAAAGTTATCTTTCCACTTGATGTTGATATCTGCCAGTTTGTCATCAATAACTGCATTAAAAATATCAACTAAATCCGTGTCCAGTCGTGGTAATACTACCTGTGTCTCGGGATCGCCAAAACGGACATTAAATTCCAGTACTTTCAGCTCGCCCTTATGGATCATCAAACCGGCGTATAATATGCCTTTAAACAATAATCCATCTGATTTAAAACCGGCTAACATACGATCAAAAACCTGTTCTTGTACTTTCTTCATCATCTCTGCATTCACAATCGGAGCCGGTGAATAAGCCCCCATTCCGCCGGTATTGGGGCCGGTGTCGCCGTCATATATTGCTTTGTGATCTTGAGCCGGAACCATGGGAATAATCGTATCTGCATCCACAAAAGCAAGGATAGACGCTTCCTCTCCCTTTAGAAACTCTTCGATAATGATCTTGCTTCCGGCTGCACCAAACACCTGATTTTTCATAATTTCATTGAGAGTGTTTTCAGCTTCTGTCTGTGTCTGAACGATGACAACACCCTTCCCTGCGGCTAGTCCGTCTGCCTTGATAACAGAAGGATAATCCATCTTTTGTATATATTTTTTTGCTTTTTCAATATCTGTAAATTCCTCATACTCGGCAGTAGGAACGCCATGTTTTTGCATAAATTTCTTTGAGAAACTTTTGCTTCCTTCCAGTTGGGCTGCTTGTTGATTAGGTCCGAATATGCGAATATTTTTTGCTTCAAAATAATCAACAATTCCTTCGACTAAGGGCACTTCCGGCCCAACTACAATTAAATCGATCTTTTTTTCTTTTACATATTGATCGATACCATGAAAATCCGAAACACTACCTGATAAATTTTCAGATATTGCTGCGGTACCGCCATTTCCTGGTAATGTATATATTTTTGATACTTTTGGACTTTGAGATAATTTCCATACGATGGTATGTTCTCGCCCACCATTTCCGATCACTAAAATATTCACTCATTTACCTCCATGTAAGATTAATGGATTAATAATATCATAAAGTGAAGCATGGTTCTATTGAAATCTATGTGCCATAGGCTTGTTGTCCTATCTACACTCTTGGAGAAGTAAAAATAAGGGAATTTAATATTTTTACAAAGGACTTTTAATGTTTTTTAATGCCAGATTGGTAAGCTGAGTATATTTTTGGGTTGTACGAATATTGCTATGCCCCAACAGCTCCTGTACATAGCGAATATCTACTCCATTTTCTAATAGATGTGTAGCAAAACTGTGTCTAAGAGAATGGAAAGTAGCTTTTTTCTTTATAGCTACTTTAGCTAGTCCCTGCTCAAAAACTTTCTGTGCTGTTCGAATTGTAATTGCACCACCCTGCTGACTATCAAAAAGAAAATCAGCTGGCTCTTTTCCAGCCGATAATCGTAATATATCTTTGGTAATCTTTTCGGAAATAACAGTGCGTCTATCTTTTTGCCCCTTTCCAGCTCTTACAAAAAGCAAGTTTTCTGACAAGTCCATGTCTCCTACTTTTAAATTTACTGCCTCGCTGACTCGTAATCCCGCAGAATAGGAAAGTGCTATGAGTAAACGATGTTTTTGATTTTCATAACTATTTAGCAATTTTTCTATTTCCTCCCGTGTCAGTAATACAGGTAATTTCTGAGGTCGTTTAGGATGTTTAATATTTATAGTCAGTGGCTTTTTATAAATTTCCCGGTAAAGAAAATTGATGGCATTTAAAGTGAGACTGATAGTTTGAGGGGAATAGCCTTTATCCATTTTTTGCAATAAATACTGCTTAACTTCTTCTTGGCTAATATCTTTTGGCGACTTATTGTAGAACTTATATAATTCTTCAATAGCGTGACAATATGCCTTTATTGTCTTGGGGCTAAGGTTTCTAATACGCAATTCTCCGGCAATAAAATCTAAAAATTTACCCATAGCCAAAATATATCACAAATTACGTCTATGCTACAAATTATTTTTGACATCAAGAAATTTATTCGTTTATAATGGAGTTAGGCAATATACTTCCCAAACAAATTATTAAATCTTGGATATCTTGTGTTCCGGCCAAAATCTCTGACTTAAATCTTCAAAATTTTTAGTTAATGCCCAACTTTTTAATTGAGATTTTTCGTTATTAGATGTCCATAGAAAGCTTGCCGCAGTGAAATATGGTTTATGATAATCAATATTACCCATTAGTGATTGTTCTAAAGTACCCAAGTTATCAGCGTTTGAAGGATCGGTAGCTGCAAAATGCGCTGCGACTTTATTTCTCCACATATAAATCTCAGGAGCTATCGATTTAACATACTTAACACACTCTTTTTTAATTATTTTCTTATTTGCTTCTACTTGTAAATCAGCTGTAGACCAGGTATTCTCGTACATTAAGTATATTAGCTTAATCAATCTCAAATAGCTCATAAGAGTTATGCTATACCAGTTAAAACAACTATTAATAAGGCCTGTATTTTTGGGAAATCCCATAGTCATCATTACAGGAGCTGGACCATATCCTCCGTTTTTAACATCTATCTCTTCTTTTCTAATTGTTACAGCAAGAGTGTGTAGCCCTACTTTTGCATGCAAAATCGATTGTAAATTTGCAATTGGCATATTATTTGTATCAAGGTTAATATTTTCAACAGAATCCAATATAATCATACTCATAGTTGAATTATAGCTTTCCCTAACCGGAAAAATCAAATTACAGTTTGGGAAGTACAATGCCTAACAACAACATATCCACTCGTTGCTCATCTCGCTATCGCTCCCTCGCACTCGGGCTTGCCATTACAAACAAGAGGTTTTTAAAAAGTATCAGTTTATAAAAATTTATCAATTTCTAACCAACTATTCACGCCGCATTTCTTCTTTAAGTCGAACGACTAAACTCAGAAACGCCGGATATGCCACACCGTTATATGAAAGAAATTTTTTATTAAGGCAGGGTTAACTATTGAGGAATTTGATTTTTCTGTTTATTTGTAGAGGGGAATAAAACATCAGAAACATTTGCTGTTATTTCTTTGCTAATATATAATTTTGAATATAAATGGACATTAAACTTTTTTTAAAATTTCTAGGATTCACACCAAAAAACAATTCCCAAGGAATTTATCAAAAAAGCTATGGCACACATGAGAATTACATAATCCAGGTTGATTTTGTTAATGAGGCTATTAATTATGGTAGGTTAATAGAAACTGACAACAAAACCACGCAGAATTTTTCACAAAAAGAAAACTGGGTCGTATTAGAGTGTGTACATAGATTATTAGAAAAAGGATACAAACCTAATAATATTACTCTTGAAAAAACTTGGGCTACAGGACATGGTACTAGTGGTCGCCTAGATATTCTTATTACTAGGGCCGATAAGACAGCTTATTTAATGATTGAATGTAAAACTTGGGGAGCTGAGTTTGAAAAAGAATTTAGCAAGCTAAAAAAAGATGGTGGGCAACTTTTTACATATTTTCAACAAGATAAAGATGCAGATATTGTAATGTTGTATACTTCTGAATTTGATGGAAAAGAAATTAATTACGGAAATGAAATAGTTAAAATAGAAGATGATTATAGACAAGCAGGAAATGTAAAAGATTTCTATGAACGTTGGAATAAACTACCTAAATCTAACGGAATATTTGATGACTGGGCTTCTCCTTATGAATTTCAAAGTAAAGCTCTTACAAAAAATGATTTAAAGGTTTTAAAACAAGAAGACAGTAGTTTTATTTTTAACCGTTTTCTTGAAATTCTTAGGCACAATGTTGTTTCCGACAAACCAAATGCCTTTAATAAAATTTTTACTTTGTTTCTATGTAAAATAGTTGATGAAAACAGAAACAACGATGAACAGCTTCATTTTCAATGGCTTGAAGGTGAAGATAATCATATTTCATTTCAAAAAAGGTTGACTGACCTTTACAACAGAGGAATGTTAGAACTCTTAGAAAAAAAAGTTACTGATGTAAGCGATAGTGAATTTGATAAACAATTTTTTCAAGTTGAAGCACAATATAAAGACAAATTTAAAGAGATTTTAACGGAAATACGTTTAAAAAAGAATAATGAATTTGCAATAAAAGAAGTTTATGATGATGCTTCTTTTCAAGAAAATGCAAAAGTTGTAAAAGAAGTAGTCGAATTACTTCAGGTATATCAAATACGCTATAACTATCGTCAACAATTTTTAAGTGACTTCTTTGAGTTGCTTTTAACAACGGGCTTAAAACAAGAATCAGGTCAATTTTTCACTCCTGTTCCAATTGCTCGATTTATTATAAAAAGTTTGCCTTTACATGAAATCACCAAATCTAAAATTGAAGAAGGAAATAAGAATAACTTGTTGCCAACAATAATTGATTATGCAGCAGGCAGTGGTCATTTCATCACAGAATCAATGGAAGAAGTTCAAAAGTACATTGATAATTTAGATGAAAGCAGTTTTAATCCGACAACAAAAAAATCCATTAAAAAATGGAAGGAAGACCAATTCGATTGGGCTGAAGATTATGTATATGCAATTGAAAAAGATTATCGTTTAGTAAAAACAGCTAAAGTAAGTTGCTATTTGCACGGTGATGGCTTGGCAAAAGTCATTCATGGTGATGGATTAGGCGATTTCAAAACATCAACAGAATTCAAAGATTTACTAAAAAAAACTGATAAAACCTATCCTCAAGACAATAAACAGTTTGATGTAATTATTTCAAATCCTCCTTATTCAGTATCAGCGTTTAAAGGATTAATGGATGAAGAAAAATCAAAAATAGGATTTAATTTATATAATCGGTTAACTGACCAAAGCTCTGAAATAGAATGCTTATTCATTGAACGCACCAAACAACTATTAAAAGATAAAGGTGTTGCAGGAATCATATTGCCAAGCAGTATTTTGAGTAATACAGGCATTTACACTCAAGCTAGAGAAATAATCTTAAAATATTTTGACGTATTGGCAATTGCAGAAATGGGTTCCAATACATTTATGGCAACTGGCACAAACACGGTTACCTTATTTTTAAAACGTAGAAATAATGCAGATGCTATTAATATCAAAGAGGCAATAAAAAAGTCATTTGTGAACTTACAGGATGTTACGATTAATGGAATAGAGAAGCCATTACAGAAGTATGTTTCACATGTTTGGGATACCCTTTCAATTGATGATTACAAATCTTTATTACAAAAGTCGCCAAATGAAAACGTACAGCAACATGAAATATATCAGGAATATACAAGGAAAATAAAAGCTAAAAACGAGCATGAATTTTGGAACAGTGTTTTAGTAATAGAACGAGATAAACTGGTATATTTCATTATTGCTTATCCTCAAAAACTTATACTTGTAAAAACTGGAGAGAAAGATGCAGAAAAACGATTTTTAGGTTATGAGTTTAGCAACCGCAGAGGAAGTGAGGGAATACATCCAATACAACGCAGTAAATCAATTGATGATTGCACACAATTATATGATTCTGAAAACTGGGAAAACCCAGGAAAAGCTAGCACATATATTTATAAAGCCTTTAATGGTGAATTTGATTTAGAATTACCAGAAAATTTAAAACAAAATATTAGCTACCATAACCTAGTCGATATGTTGTCTTTTGACCGAGTTGATTTTGAAAAAAATATTTCGCTTTCTGCTAAAAAAAAATCAAAATTTGAGAGCAAGTGGAATCAAATAAAATTAGGACAGATATCAAGTCAACTTTTTGCAGGTGGAGATTTGCCTAAAAATGATTTTTCAAAAATAAAAACTGACAAGTATCAAATTCCTATATATGCAAATTCTACTATAAACAAAGGTTTATTTGGTTTTACAAACCAAGCAAGAGTAAATGAAGCATGTATTTCAATTTCAGCAAGAGGAACAATTGGATATACAGTAGTAAGAAATGAACCCTTTTTCCCAATAGTAAGGCTTTTAGTGTTAGTACCAGATATTGAGAAAGCACTTCCAAAATATTTAGAAATTTTAGTTAATCAAATAGATTTTAGTTCTTTCGGTGCACCAATTCCACAACTAACTGTCCCTCAAATTTCAGATTTCAAAATCCCTCTTCCACCCAAAGACATTCAAGAAAAAATTGTTTCCGAAATTGAGGATTTAGAAAAGCAAGAACAAAAAGCTGTCGATGAAATAAAAAAAATAAAAGAGAAAGTATTCGAATTATATAAAAATATAAGCAGCAACAAAAAAAGGCTTGATGAGATTTGCGAATTGAAATCAGGACAGTTTGTTAAAGCTGGAGATATAAATAAGGTTTTCAGTTCAAACCTCTATCCTTGTTATGGCGGCAATGGATTGCGCGGTTACACAAAGACTTTTACAAATGAAGGTCAATTTTCTTTAGTTGGAAGACAAGGTGCATTATGTGGAAACGTACATTTGGTTTCAGGAAAATTTCATGCTACTGAACACGCATTAGTGGTATATCCCAAAATTGACGTAAATACTGTTTGGCTTCATTATCAATTAGCATTTATGAACTTGAATCAATATGCCACAGGAAGAGCGCAACCAGGACTTTCAGTAATGAATTTAAATCCTATTGAAATTTCAATACCTACTATAAAAGAACAAGAGAAAATAGTAGGTGAAATTGAAAAAATTGAGAAGGAAATAGCCGATTTAGAAAAAATAATTGAATTAATACCAAATAAAAAAGAGTTGGTTCTTAAAAAATATCTTTAAATAATAGCTCACAAAATTCACCTCTATCCACTCTTTTTTTTCGCAAGCTATGGAAGAAAAATCGAATTTCTTATAAATATATTGCAAGCAATATTCATAGAATAAAAATTTTACAACATATAACAACAACGTATACGCTGTGCAGCCCACTATCGGGGCTTACTCGGCATTCGCCAGCGTCGTATTACGCTACACCGTTATACGCAAGGCGAAAAAACCTTAAATGCTGGCGTCCGTGCCAGCGAAGTATAAGATAAATATATTGACTTTAAGACACTAACTTGTTATATTGTTCAAAAGTTTCTGAACTGTTCTAATGTTAAACTAATACATAGGAGTATGTTTTGTCTAATTTATTTGTGTATCATGCCGATATTTGTAAAACATTTTCAAATCCAAAGCGTTTAGAAATAATCAATGCTCTCAGAGGAAATGTGGAGCTAACTGCGAGCGATCTCCTCGAAAAAATTGAAATTAAAAAAGCTAATCTTTCGCAGAATATGTCCGTCCTTGTACAAAAAGGAATAGTTAATTCGCGTCGCGAGGGGATTAATATTTATTACAAACTTTCTGACAAAAGAATAACAGAAGCTTGTGATTTGATGCGTGATGTTTTAATCAAAAATTTAAATAATCAGGCAAAAATTGTTAAACTATCAAAAAAGTAACTAATTATTCTATAATGAGGTGAAATATGAAGATCGGAATTATCAGATGCCAACAAACAGAAGATATGTGTCCTGGAACAACAGATTTTAAAGTTGCAGCTGATGGAAAGATGGCTTTCGCTGAAATAGGACCGAGTGAAATTGTTGGTTTTGTTTCATGTGGCGGTTGTCCTGGTAAAAGAGCAGTTTCAAGAGCTAAAATCATGGTTGATCGAGGAGCTGAAATAATTGCGTTTGCTTCATGCATTAAAAACGGCAATCCTATCAGTTTTCCTTGTCCACATTTTGATAAAATGAAAGAGAGTGTCTCAAAAAAAGTTGGTGATAATATTAAAATTATAGATTGGACTCATTAAGGTGCTTATATGAAATATCGTGACTCTGGTATGCCAAATGCAGAAATGTGGGAAACATTTTTCGACCCGTATTATGTTTTGAAAAATATGGAAATTGATACTACCATAACTAACTACTTTGATATTGGTTGTGGTTATGGAACTTTTTTGTTTCATGCATCTGAATTTGTAAAAAACGCTGTTGGTTATGATATTGATGAAAATATGATTTCATATTGTCAAAATTTGAAACAAAAATATAAAAAAGCAAATATTAAATTGGTTCATGGTGATATTTCAACTCAATCTTCTCAAAATATTTTAAAAGATAATAGAAATGCTTTCGACTATGTTTCATTATTTAATTTACTACATTGCGAAGAACCAGTTAAATTATTAAGTTTTGCAAAAGAATTATTAACAGATTATGGTCGGATTGGGGTTATTCATTGGCAGTACAAAGAAACGCCACGAGGCCCATCCATGGATATTCGTCCTCGCCCAGATCAAATTATTCAATGGGCAGAAACAGCATTATTAAAAGTTGAAAAACAAATAGATTTACCACCGTATCATTATGGTATTATTTTCACTAAATAGGAGAATTTTATGAAATTTGGAATCATCTTGGAAACAAAAGAATACGAAAAAGCGTGGAATGCTTTCCGTTTTGCAACTACTGCCAAAAAGCAGAATCATAAGGTTAAGGTCTTTTTAATGGGTGAAGCCGTTGAGTGTGAAGGTTTAACCCATGAGAAATACAATGTTGATGAACAACTTAAAACTTTCATATCTATTGGTGGTGAGATTTTAGCTTGTGGTACTTGTTTAAAATCAAGACATAAAGATGGAACAGAGACTTGTCCAATTTCAACGATGATTGATTGCGTTCAAATGGTTGAATGGGCGGATAGAACAATAACCTTCTAAAACCATCTCGGGCTGCGCCACATTTGGCTCCGTGAGTACACTCCGCCAAACGTCGTTTACCGAAGGGACGTTATGTTCAATTGTTGACTAGTGTTGGATTGCTAACAGATTGCGTAGTTTGTCAGGTTATTTTTTCGCCGACAAGTGGTGTCATGCGCGTCCGTGCGCATGACGGATTAGATAATAAAAAACCAACTATCTAATAAATATTCCATTATGCAATTAGTTTAAGTTCGATTGGCTTCGGATAAACTAGCGGAATATACTCAATTTTAAAAGGCAACCTTCTCGACTTCAAATCTTCTATGTGAAAATCCATTAAGTTTTCATTTATACAATAATTTACGACCAGCTTAAGATAACGCCTTAAAATTAATAATGGCGGAAATTTACCTTTTGAATTATTACAAGATTTACAAGCATAAATCAGATTATCACCTTCATCTTTTAGGAGTCATAGAAAAACTATTTGAACCTGATTCATTTTTAAACCCATCGAATTCGATGGAATTAAAATCGGGATTATGCAATTGTTCCCAAAGCCCTATAAACTCTAGTGTACTTCTATTCCTCATCCAGTTTTGCAGGATGTAGTCACTTCTTTCAGAGTCTTTATATCTTGCTATATCAGTTAAGGATATATAATCTTCTTTTTCTTTCGAAAATACTAAAATTTCGGTTCCTTTAACTTCTATCTTTTGTTTTGCCATATTTTACCTCAGTAAAATTATACATCGTTTAGAATAGATAATAAATGTTGAAATCCGAAATTAAGCGTCCTGCTTAATTTCTAGGTCGGCGAAAAAAGAATGCTTTGAAATAAACTTACTTTGTTAGTTGGTCATTTCTCTAAGTCAGAATTTTTTACTTCTCTGCGCTAGTTGATCCTTTGCTTCGGGCTGGCTCACTTAAACAAACAACATAACTTTTATTAAGTATCCGTCTATAAAAATGTATTTGAGACTTTAAACAAACTATTCACACGACAGCCTTTCGCTTTTTGCTTAATCAATATTTTGTAATAAATATTAATTGCATGTAAAATAAATATCATAGACATGGAAAACGAAAATAAAATAGCCGTATTCAAACAAAAACAAATACGAAGAATTATTCATAATAATGAATGGTGGTTTTCAGTGCAAGATGTAGCTGAAGCACTTGCTGACAGTAAAGACCCTAGACAATACATTAAGAAAATGCGTCGAAGAGACGCAGCAGATGTATTCCGACAAATTGCGGCATGGCGCGCATGGGTGGTCGATATTGGTTTTTTTGGTGTGGCAATCTTTGAACCAGAAGCACGAAAACTGCTGGAATCGATGGTTGGTCGATGCATTGAGGCAAAGAATGGCGCGATATCGTGATTTCATCTGATCGCTTTGCGCCAATTGGAATCCAACAATAACTGCAAAGGAGTAGAGACAAATGGATCATCAGTTATGGCTTATCGCATTGGGACTTGTGCTGGGCACCCTTGGAACTCTGATAGGGGCCGGCGGGGGGTTCATTCTGGTTCCCGTCCTGCTTATTCTGTACCCGAATGAGAGTCCGGAAACCGTTACCAGTATCTCATTGGCTGTTGTATTCATCAACGCCTTATCAGGATCGGTGGCATACGCACGCTTGGGGCGTATCGACTACAAGTCCGGTTGGTTGCTTGCGCTCGCTACCGTCCCAGGAGCGATTGCAGGTGCATTGACCACCGACTACATTCCCCGCCGAGCGTTCAACGGTATCTTCGGCGTGATAATGCTCGTGGCAGCGGCCTATTTGATTTTCCACCGGGGCGAGAACAGGAAACCTACAGAGGCCCGAAGAAAGCGCCATACCATCAGAACTGTAATTGATAGGGACGGCATTAATCACACATACTCATTTGACCTGAGACTTGGCATGGTGTTGAGCGTATTTGTCGGATACGCCTCAAGTCTCCTGGGTATCGGCGGCGGTATTATCCACGTACCAGTACTGGTTCGGCTGCTAGACTTCCCCGTGCATATTGCGACTGCAACGTCACAATTCATCTTGGCAATCATGGCTTTAGCAGGAACCATCGTCCATATTACAAACGGGGCTTTTTCACCGTCTTCGGTCTACCAGACGATACTTTTGGGGATAGGCGTTTTGTTTGGGGCGCAAGCGGGAGCGTGGCTTTCTTGCCGTGTGCATGGGATGTGGATCATCCGCAGTCTAGCTGTGGCACTCGGCTTGGTTGGCATCCAGATAATCATTATGGCTCTGAAACCTTGACAACAGCACTCGCCAAACAAGTCCATGCAGGCGACGCTTTACAGCGCGCCTGATTGTCGTTAATAAAATAAGGAAGGAAATGGGTAAACTACGTATAGTCGCAGAGCATTTAATTTGATTGATTTCTTTTCTTAACCATCAATCCACTAATCAATCTAAATAACGGCGAAATAACCGACAAACCTAATATAGTTAAAATAACTTTCAGAGAGTAAATCGGAACAGTATTGAAAATAAGATTCATTTCTTTAACATAAACCATCATTATCATTAGGACTAAACTAAAAATAAAAAATAGTTTTAATGTTAAATTTGGTTTAGTTATTTTTTGCATTAATCGTCCATCACGCAACGCGAAGATGTATAGTTGGGGAGATAACAAAGTTACAACAAATGAAGCAGTAAGTGCAATAGGTTTGCTTCCGGTAAGATTAAAGGAAATAATATACCCGAACATAATACAAACACCATAAATAAACCCATCTAAAAGCATTCTAACCCTTTCAGCTATAGTAATTAGGGGGTCTGAGCCTCTAACTGGTTTTTGTTGTAAAACCGTACCATCATCCTCGTCTAGAGTTATACCAACGCTGGGGAAAGATTCTTGGATAACATTTGACCATAAAATCTGCAAAGGAGTCAGAGGAACAGGCATTCCCAACAAAGGCATACTAACAATAGCAAGTATTTTACCCATGTTGTTTGTTATTAGGTATGTAATTAATTTTTTTAAGTTATTGTAAATAGTTCTACCCTCTTTAATCGCCATAATTATTGTAGAGAAATTATCATCAGTAAGAATTATTTTAGCCGCTTCTTGTGCCACTTGGGTTCCGGCTCTTCCCATGGCTATCCCAACTTGGGCTTTTTTGAGTGCCGGCGCATCATTAACTCCATCACCAGTCATCGCCACAATATGGTGATTTGCAATAAGTTTTTCTACAATCTCAAGTTTGTCCAAAGGTGCGACTCTGGCATACACTCTAATTTCCTCTACTCTTTTGCTTTTTTGCTCTTCCGTGTAAGATTCCCATTCCTTTCCATCAACCGCTTCCTCAATAGTTCCAGCAATACCAACTGTTTCAGCAATTGAGAAACCAGTGGTCTTACTGTCTCCGGTAATCATCACAACCGCAACATTTGCATTATGGGCTTTTTGTATAACCTCTTTTACTTCATCTTTTGGTGGATCGTATATCACAGCACAACCAAGAAAAGTAAGATCATTTACATTAGCCTCAATGTTACCTTGATTTTCATCGAGTGTTTTTTGTGCAAAGGCAATCAGTCTAAAACCCTTTTCAGCCTTATTTGAAAGCTCTTTTTGTATATTATGTAATGCTTTTTCATCAATCCCTTTTATAGATTTATTTAAATAATAGCTACTGCATCTTTCAAGTATTTTTTCGGGAGCTCCCTTAGCGATGAGAATTACTTGCCCATTTGTTTCTTTTATAATTGAAGCAGAATACATTCTCTCAGAAGAAAAAGGCAAGGTATCAAGAGTGCTTATTGTATCAAAGTGATTTTTTCGTAATCCTAAAATATATGCTGCTTTTATCAGACTTGTTTCGGTAGGATCACCAACCTCATTAATAAAATTACCGTCCTTTTCTTCCACTTGAGCTGTCGAGCAAAGAAAGGCTATTCTAAAAAGATCGTTTATCAGCTTATTTTCTCCCTCTGCCAGAAGAGCTAATAAATCGGCCATTGAAAGATATTCATGCCCGATGTAAAACTCTTTTAAAGTCATATTATGTTTTGTGATGGTTCCTGTTTTATCTGTACATATATAATCAACATTACCCAAAGTTTCGACACTGGATAATTTTTTTATAATTACAGAGTTTTTTGCTAATCTATTAACGGCAAGGGAGAGACTGATAGTAATTGAAGCAGGAAGTCCTTCGGGAAAAACCGCTACCATAATAGATATGGCAGTTAACAACATAATATCCAGTCCGACATTGCTGAAATATCCTTGGATGAAAACAATTATCGCTGATACCACGGCAACTTTCATCAAAATATTAACTTCTTTATCTATTTTCTTTTGCAGAGGCGTTTTCTCTTCTTTGCTCTCTTCAATGTTTTTAGCAATTTTACCGACCTCAGTATTTTTTCCCGTTGAAAAAATCATAGCTTTACAATTACCATTCACTATTTTACTGCCTGTAAAAACAATATTTTTCATTTCATACAATTGAAGATTTTCAGATAATAGTATTGTATTGTTTTTAGCTATAGATATACTTTCTCCGGTTAAATGGGACTCATCCACTAATAACTCACTTGACTCTATAATTCTCGCATCCGCCGGAGTAATGTCTCCTGCTTCCAGTACTAAAATATCTCCAGGTACTATGTACTTTGCAGATATTACCGAAATTGTTCCATTTCTAAGAACTTTTGCTTCAGGGGAAAGCATTTTCATCAGTTCTTCGACGGCTTTTTCTGATTTACTTTCTTGTATAAGACTAATGATCGTATTGATTACCACAACCCCTAAAATAACTGTAAAATCAAGAACATCACCCAAAAACAAAGAAACAACTGCGGCTAGAAACAGTATAATAATTATCGGTTCTATGAGATTTTTGATTAATTTTCCAAGCAAGGATTTTCTTTTTCTTTTTTCCAGTTCATTAAGCCCAAATTTAGAAAGGTTCTTTTGATAGTATTCCTCACTTAAACCCTGTGGGCTAGAATTAAACTCATCTAAAGCATCTTTAATTTCCTGATTATAAATTTTTGACATGATTATTCCCTTTCAATACTAGAATTTGTGGTTATATTTCCTTTTTTAATTTTATCGTAGGAATACTTAATAAGATAGCTAACAATTATTTAGTTGATCTTGAGGATAAAATCAACTTGATCTGGGAACTCTATTTTTTCATAGAATGCACCATCTGCTCGTTTAAATATGACTTTATCATCCACATAAATCGGCTGATCATCTAGCTGTGTTTTTCCTTTTATCACAAGTTTATTCCAGTTTCGATACAAATCAATCTCAGTTTTTTTAATATTAGTATCCAGAACCGTTAGGCTAACGCCACCTTTTGTGTAGTCATCCACCATATAGAATTTTTTATCTGGTCGAATAAATACTTCCTTGCCACCTAATAAAATCGTCTGTGCATGTTCCGCACTTCCACTCAGCACCACTTTCTGGCCAATTAACTTCACTCTCATTTGCACGATATTAAGATTAAGGTCAGCTACCTTTTCAGAATTACCAACCACGGCTGAGACCACTTTCCCACTATTAATCGATGCATCATCAAGGATCATGACATAAGCTGAATCGACTTCATCTAATTCAGATGCTGCATTCGCTTTTTTCTGAATGGTTTTTTCATCTAAGTTCAACATATATTCAGATTCAAGATCGTCCACTCCATCACTATTCATTTCAGGTGACGTTATAGCTGAAATCGTTTCGTGACTTTCTTTCACAGCTTCTTCGCTACCAAATTCATAGGTAATGCCAAAACGATGAACCGCTCCTAAATAATCCTCACCGGATAGATAGTAGCTATAGGAATAGTCAAACGACATACCCTCAAAATTTAGACCCAATCCAAGAGAGAGAATATCTTTATTAAATCCACCTCGGTAATACAGTGTATGGCTGATATTACCTTCTAATCCGGCAAGAAGTGATACATCATTTTGATCCGCCTTAAGTCCGATATTTAGGTTTAATTCTCCCGGAAGCAGAAGCCCAACCCCGGCATTTAATTCGATTTGAGGCTTTTCTGTTTCTGTTTCCCATTGATACTCAGTTGATAAAATATTTTTGATTGTGATAGAAGCATTCATATTATCATTCAGCTTATAGTTAGCACCTAAATCCAGCGCATAAGCCGATGCTTTGGCAACACTTAAATCTTTTACGAAATTCTTCACATTAACCCCAACGGCCAGCTTGCTGTCGATATTCTTGGCAAAACTGATCATAAGCAATGATGAATAATAGGAATAATTTTGTCCGGTTAAACTATTCTGATTCGTATTCGGGTCAAAAGCGACACCTTGAATACCGTTATTTAAATGTGAATTAAAATATGTAAATCCAAGATTTAGCTGATCCATCGTATATAGACCAGAGAGATAAATCTCTTCCATGTTTTCCCATTTTTTGTTCAAAACCAATTGAATTTCAGATGAATCGGCTTTGGATATTAAGGCCGGATTATAAAACGCACTTTCAGCATCTGACCGATTATAATAGGCCTCACCCATTGAAATAGATTTAATACCAATACCGTTGTCTAGATAGCTCTCAAAACTGGAGCTGAAAATCAGTGATGATAATAATAGTAAGTAGATTAGCTTATTCATTACTTCACCACCATTAGAATAAATTTACTGACATCTTTTTCTTGACCGTTATCCGCAACTAGATACACAAAGTAAATACCAGTTGATAGTTTATTTCCCTGATCATCAACCCCATCCCAACTGATATGGTTGGCTCCGGTAGACGCACCGACAACACCGGAACTCAGGTTCAATTCTTTCACTTTTTTACCAGCGACATTAAACACCTTAATGCTGACATCCACGTTTTGAGATAAATCGTAAGTGAAATGGATATTAGATTTATTAATGTTCACCGGGTTCGGTCCAACTAATAGACTGCTAACATGAACCGCCTGTGTTTTTACGAGTTGCCAATTGATGCTTGTTACATTTCCGGCATCATCTTCGACAGCCACTTGCAAGTTATAATTTCCAGCCTGTAAGACAGAATTAATGGTGAGCCCAACTTCCGTATTACTGATATTAGCCAGATTACCGGAAACATTCTCTTCAAAGGATTGATCATCATTTTTAAGCGATACACGATAAGCAACAATCCCACTATCATTTTGAGACTGGTCATTTATTGCAACTGAAAAATGTGGCTGTTCAGTTAAGAACCCACCGTTACTGCACATTTGCTGATTCAGTTTAACCCATTCAATAAGCGGTGCCTGATAATCCTGATACTGAAAGATGCTAAATTTTGTAAAATGCATGACACTTGCAATCAAATAGTCCTCGTCAGTATTGATGCTCACCACAGAGAGTCCATCTTTTTTCCATACCGCCGGAGATTCTGTCTCATCTAAATATTTCAGTACAACCTGATCGATTGAATCCCCATAGAACGGAAGACGTATCTGAACCGGAGATTGGAAAGTAACATGCTGGCTAACAACGCCATCGTTTCGAACCAGTGTTAATTCATAAATAGTGTTTTGAATACTTTGTAATCCCTGATCTTCATGACTCATTTCTACACGGATTGTTGCATTTAAGGATAATTCTCGAGGAAAATCGGTGATTTCAACAAACTCATTTTCGTTGCCGCTAACTGGAACACAGATAACAAGAGAATCAACAACAAAAGTCACTTGAAAACCAGTCGTTTCAGAAGAGAACGCTAGTCCGATAATGAGTAATAGTAGTAATGCTATTTTCTTCATGTTGAACCCCTGTTTACTTCAACATCAAAATACGAAAGGCATAAACCTAATTTTATACCTCTATTAATATATCGAGCACCACGAGGAAAAATCCCAATAATTATTAAGATTTGAATGATCGGCTGATAGAGACAAATTTTTGTATATAATTTACAATTAAACTATGCCAAAATCTGAACGAGAACTCGAAAAAAAAGTAATTGAGTTTAACATTACACGGAATCATCATCGCCCATTATATGGGGACTACAGCTACCAAAGCATTCTGGGAATCGATTTAGTACAAGAATGTATCAATCAGATTGAAAAGAAAAAAACAAAGATTCGAATACTCGATATCGGTTGTGGCGATGGATTTGCATTGAATCAACTAAAAATTGAACTCGAAAAAAAAGGATACAAAAACAAATTTGAACTAATTGGGATCGGCATCAACGAATATGATCCAATGTATATTCCAAAGAGTGCGTTTATTAACTGCGGATTTCTTAAATATGAACACGGCAATAACAAACCATTCGATATTATTTTTTCTATTTATGCCTTTCAGTACATCTGGCATAAGTTGGAGGGAATAGAGAAAATTCACAATGGTCTATTAGCTCCCAATGGAAAAGCCTTTGTTCATTTTCCGGGTTATCTTGTGATATTTTCAGAAAAAACATCCGATATTGAACAATCAGAAAAAGAGGGTAACAAGAAATTCTTACAGTTTATTGATCAATGGAAATTAAAACATAATGTACAACAATTATCCTATAATTTAAACTCATTCTGCTATGCCGAAGATGATGATGATGTCATCCAGACGGAATTTGGGATATTGAAATTAACAAAAGAAACAAATAAAGACATCCTATTTAATGCGGTCCTGAGAGGATTTTCCATATTTGATGAAGGATTTGTTTTCGACTCCAGCATACAAGGGCTTGCTTATATTGCATCATATTACGACTTAACGAGCACACACCCATACCTTATACCTCTATTTGACCCGCTTGAATCTCTCTATTGTATTTATACGCTCAAAAAATACTATCAAAACGAGCGGTACCGATTTCATTTAGCCATTCATTCGAGTAATAATCCAGTTATCATTGGTATATTTCCTGCTGCAAAAGAAGATCTCACCGGGGAAGCCATTCCCTATCTAAAGATGGCACAAATGCTTAATGACAAAAAAATAGGAGCTGTTGTTAGATGCAATGGGCTGTATTCCGACTATGTGGATTTTCATGAATATAACGATTTATTTATTCATTCATTTATGGATTTCATCATCGAAAATGCAAAAGATATCTGTCGGCATAAAGATCCTGAAATCTATCTAATTGGCTACTCATCCGGCGGTAGCGTTATCGCTTCAATTGCCTCTGAATATAATCAAATTAAAAAGATTCTGCTCATTGCTCCGTCCTATGATTCTGATCAAGTGCAGCTTACTGATAATATAAACAACTATTCTGGCGAACTTTATGTCATTAGTGCTGAAGAAGATGAAGTGGTATACCCGTCTCAAGCGGCTTGGTTTTATTTTCAGGCGTTTAAAGCAAAAAAGAAAAAGTTTGTTAAGCTCCAGTCCTGTGACCATTCCTTTAGCGGCGAAATTAATAAAGAAATTATTATGAAGTCCCCACTCTGGGCATTTACCGACTCAAACGATTTTCCACAAGATGAAACCATCACTGAAAAAGAGGTTTATGAGACTTACATTCAACCCGAAGAAGGCTATAAGTAGAAAGAACTTATTCAACCGACGGAAATTCTATCTTGAACACGGTTCCGCTTCCTATCTCTGTTTCATAATCAATCGTAGCATGATGATCCGTGATAATTTTCGCTACAAGACTTAAGCCAAGACCTCTGTGTGTTCCAATGTTACTGGTGTAAAAGGGCTCCCATATTTTTGTACGAAGTTCCTCTTTAATCCCGGGACCAGTATCCGAAATATAAATAACAGTTCTCGTATCGTCCTGAAAGGTTTTAATAGTTACTGCACCGCCATTTGGCATGACTTGTTGCGCATTAACGATAAGATTGATAATCACACTGACAATATCATCCATTAGACATTTAATATGATGGACATCTCCTAATTCCAGTTTTATCTCAATATTTGCAATATCAGGAACCGACTTTAGTGCTTCTGAAATTATGTCATTTATATTTAATTCTTTGCCAAGTTCAGCAACTGTTGTACTAGTCCGGTTTAATGTCAGCATGTTTTCTATAACTCTCTGGCATCTAGCAATCTGGTCTAAGACAACATTACGATGTTTCGGTAAATCCTCTAGATTATCCATTCGATTCACTGCCAGTTGAATAATAGATAACGGCGTTTTTATTTCATGTGGCCATTGTTTCCAAGCATGAGCCGATGCTTCTATTCGTCCGGCACGTTCAAGTTGCTTTTCCATTTCAAAAATTCTTTTTTGATTGGAGTTGAATTCCTTCTGAATTTTTTCATAGGGAGTCAGCTTATAGAAAATAGCCGAGACATAGGTAATAATCTGTTTAATAAAATCGAAATCTTTTTCAGTATAACTTTTACCTGAACTTCGTTTGCCTAAAACAATCAGTCCCTCAAGTATTTCAGGCGATGACAAAGGAATTATCAGGCATTGTTCATTTGGTTTATATCCAATTTCTTGAAGAATTGCCCTAACATCATTTTCAAGATCATCAAATTTCTCAAATCTCAGATGATTACTAAAGTGTTTAATGAGCGCATCGGTCTTTTCTATCTCCAAGTTAGTAGTAGATTCTTTATCAATAAGCAAATAATTAATTAGATTATTTTGTTGATCTCTTATTGCAATTATAATGCATGCAAATTCCAATTCGAAGGCATCATAAAGAGCATTTTCAACACTTTGCATAATTTTTTGTCTATCTGTTTCTATTGAGAGATTCTCAGAAAGTCTGCTAATCACTTTGTCCGGTTCGTAATAACCACGAATAAATTTACGTTTGGCTGTTGTGACAAGAAAGTTACTGAGGGGAATTGCCGTAAACGCCCAAAAAATAGCTAGGATCAGCATTGATAAAAGTTGGAGAATAGGGAACGAAATTAAAGCATAGAAAACAGATATGAATGATGCCAAAATTCCAATAACCACAAGACCATAGGAAAAAGTTCGGGTAACAGCTAAGCGAATATCCATGAGTTCGTGCTTGAGGATGGCGTAAGTTACTATCATTGAATATATGAATAGAGTTCCAGTTCCTATAGGCGGAATATTTATATCAAACCATAAAAACCAGTTAGTAAATGCCCCTAATGATGATATTGCAAATGCTACGATAAATAAAATTAGCAATCTAGAATCCATAGTGCTTCGTTTATTCCTTTTTAAACTGGTATTAAACATTAAAACATGCCCTAAAAAAATAAAAATCGTTATATAGCTGAAATATGGATAGAATAATAATCCTTTATTAGCAAAAAAATTAAAATACATTTTTTTAGATATACTGGATGAGATTGGAATAAAGAAGGATACAACTATTAATACTCCAGCATAAATATTGTTAACCTTTAGTACCCAGTGTTTATTTATATTATAAAAATAAAAAACAAATTTAATCACAAAATAAACTATAAAAATTGATGAGTATTCTAGAATTTTTTGAGAAAAACTAGCTATTGTATAATTCTTAAGTCCATAAAGAACTAGATATAAAGCCACTGTCCAGATAAAACTTGATATCGTGAAGAGAAAAAAGTCTAGATATTTTTTTTGTTTATTATTTGAAACTAATAATATTATTATTAATAACAAACCTAATAAATTGAAGTAACAACCAAATTTTACCAGTAAATTCATTTAAAGTAATTTTTGTATTTGTAACATTAACATATCTGTCTTTTCTGATAAATGAGCATCTTTTACTTGTGTTTTATTCATTTTAATTAAATTATGTTTATTGCTAAATACGTAATAACAATTACCGATACTTATTTTAGCTTGAATATTGCTTTTATTAAACCTTGGATATAGAGAATCTCTAGGCCACATTTGTCTAAACCCATAAAGCCCTATAGGAACTATAGGAATTTTTAACAATTCTGCTAATTTAACTGCTCCATCTTTTGCTGGTAACAGTCGATCATCACTGGCTCTTGTCCCTTCAGGAAAAATACCAATTATATTTTGTTTCATGTACGCAGATATTATTTGTCGAAGAACAGCTTTTGACACCCCGGTCTCATCTATTTTAATTGCATTTCCACCCCGAACAAGAGGTGAAAGAAATTTATTATTAAATAATTTCTCTTTTGCTAAAAAAACTACCTTTTTTTTGAACTCTTTCTGGAAAACAATATATAAGAGCATCCAGTCAAAATAACTTACATGGTTTGCAGCAATAATAAAAGGTTGATCCTTTTTTATTAAATCATAAATAATATCCAATCCTTCAACTTTCCCTTTATATAATTTAAAAAACCATATTTTTGATAACTCAAGAATTATATATGCATAAATCACTTCAAAAATATTTACATTTTTTCTTTTTTTTAACAGAATCATTTATTTTATCTTTCTATATATTCGTTTATTATATATAAATCCATCGCTGCATTCTTTTAAAAATGGAATATCTGCTTTACTATCACCAAAACCAATTATTTTTTTCTTTCGACTAGATAGAGTTTCTTTAATAATCTGTTGTTTAAAATACCGACCCTTTTTTTCACTTATTGATCGAACTTGAAATAAATCATTATATTCAACTGTTCTTGAAAAATACTCATCAACATTGAGCATTTTTGAAATAGCAGAAACAAGTGGATTTATATTCGTTGATAAAATAACTATATTACAACTTTTTTTTAACAAGTTCATTATATTTATATTATCCTTTACTATTAACGAAGAGATTTCACTATTTGTGTATTTATCCGCAATTAACTCTATTTCTTGATAATTTTCATTATAATAATTTCTATAAAAATACGATTGAAATAAATCACGATTTAAAATATCAAGAAACAAATAGATGGGTATATTTAAAAACAGTTTTATCCATTTCGATATATTCTTTCTTCCATTATTTTTTAAATAATACATATAAAATGATATTATATTTGTCTTAGTGAGAGTGCCATCCAAATCAAATACCGCTATTTCTGGTTGCTCATGATTTATTAATGTAATAAGTTGGTTATAGGTATAGAGTTGGTTACGTTTACTAAGGATTTTAATATCTGGATTATTTATTATTTTTTGCTGTTTTTCAGACTTGATTATTACTTCATACGCATTCTCTAAATTTTGTTTTCCCATGCTTTTCCCCTATA
>MFRH01000033.1:15770-26758 GCA_001783275.1 Candidatus Margulisbacteria bacterium GWF2_35_9 | reverse complement strand
TTAATGAGCGAAGCGTTTGTACCTTTAAAACATAGCGAATCCTTTAAGCAACTCTTTGTCATCTTTGGGCAAAATCCACTCATAGGAATTTTGGCCAGAAATGGCTCCGTAACCGGCACCACCAAAAAACAATGCATCATTATTTAAGTAGCGTTTATAACTAAATCCGCCAACACCCATATCCTCGGTATTGCTATTAACTTGATAGGATTCGAAGGTCATTTCTTCAGAAATTTTTGTTTTTTGTATGTTCATTTCTGTTGAGTATAAAAATGAATGGATCGCAACAACTAGCAAAATGAAGCGGATTTTAATAAGCATGGTTTATTTTTTGAAGAGTTTGTTTAAATAGTGTTTTTTTAAATAATACCAACTGCTTTTGTACGCCTGTATTTTTAATGCCGAATTTCTAACGGTACTTTTACCCCCAAAATGAATGACCTCCGCTTTCGGAAAATAGATTAAATCATATCCTTTCTTCCTGAGAGTTTTGCATAAATCAAGATCTTCATTGTAGAAAAAATAATGTTCATCAAATCCGCCAATTTTTAAATAGATGTCTTTTGGAATCATGAGTGCGGCACCCGACAAAAATGTTACTTTTCTAGCTTCTGTGCCTTTATATTGGTGTCTTCCCAGTATGCTTCCATAATATTGAATCCGTCCATCTTCATTAAGCAAACGAGGGCCGAGCGCTCCAATTTTATGTGTATATTTAAAATGAAACCAGCAGTCGTATATAACATTATCACGAAGTACAGTATCGCTATTTAATAAAAATAAGAATTGTCCTTTTGCATGAATTGCGCCTTTGTTGTTTGCTTTGGCAAACCCCTGATTCTCTTCATTTTGAATAAACAGAAGATCTTTTATTTCAGCTAGCGCTGGTTTAATGGAAGAATGATTATCGACGACGATTATTTCGTAGTGAATATCTTTGGTGAATAAACGAATGGAATTAATACAGTTATTTAATAGATCAGGGGTGTTGTAATGGATGATAATGACGGATACCGTAATTTTGCTCATAAAACTACCCTCCTGTTATATCAATAATATTTTCCATAAAACATTCGATTCTATTTTTAGTTCTCATATCAAGCGGGTCAGGAGCTTCTCCTTCAATTGTAAGAACTGGGACACCGAGTAGCTTATGAATAAGTATATCATCAATTTGACGATGACAGAAAGACTGGGTGTAATGAATTATGGCTTTCAATCCCCTACTTTTAATCTCTTTTTTAATATGGTTAATGCGAGTGAATATATCATAGGGGTATTTGAAGTGCAAATATTGCTCGAGGATGCTTTTATTAGTATCATACATACAGAAATCCTGTTCAACTTCAAAAAACGTTATATCGATTGGAAAAGAGCCTTCTAGATAGTCAAATAAATCCGTAATGATTGTTGGCACACCCATGCATCCAATTTTAAGCCGATGTTGATCTCTGTTGTTTAAACCGGAGAGTTCTTTTATATGTGCATCAATTTCTAATTCGTACTGTTTGTAATTGCCATTAAAATCGGACGATGCAACAAGTTTTTGTTGAATTAGCGTTGCGGGTAGTACATGATTATTACTTTGAAGAGTATCAAATTGTTTTATTTTTAGTCTGATGGCATCAAGTGATGCCTTTGTGTGATTAACTTCAGTATGGTTTATACCAAAATATCGTCCAAGTTTATCTAACTCTATCTGTAGTTTTTCTGGGTTCTTGTCGGTGGGATAAGAAAATGAAATGATATCGATCTTAGGATAATAGTACTGATATAAGTTAATCAGGGAGTGGTTGTTACTGCAATCCCCTTCTGTTACTGCAATAATAGCGGATACCGTGTCTTTAATTTCTTCCATGGCTCCAAGAAGCCCTTTTATCCAACTGCATGTATTTCTTGGCATTCCCATTTTCTCACCGTTTTTAATGAAATCATGAGGTGTTTTAGTAATAAAATAATTATTTAAATCAAGCGGGATATTTCCTGACGCCCATATATATTCTTGTGGAATGGTCGTCGTAAATGCAATAGTTTTCATTATTTGAAGGTCTGTAGTTGTTTATAACGAAGTAGAATTTTATCGACGTAATCGTTTGTGCTTTGTTTCCATGAGCTACCTTCCTGATTTTTGATACCAGTTGCGCCCTCTAAATAAGAAGCAATTGCATAACGTGCATTTCCTACCCATTGGACATGTAACTCTTTAATAAATTGGGTAGAGCCTCGCACATTTTGTTTGATATCAAAGGGGTCAGTAATCCCAAGCCGTTTGAAATTGAAATCTTTTATTTGTCCAAGCCCTTTGGCACCTGTTTTAGAAATGGCATTTTTATTAAAACTGGATTCAACGGATATAAGCGCTGCAATTAGGTAAGGATCAATACTGTATTCGATGGCTGAAGCAACAATGCTTTCTGCAATACTTAGCACATCTGTGATGGTGACTTGTTTGTAATTATCCATAATATAACTGACAATGACCTGATATTGATTGAGTTCCGAAATATTTGTCGAACTGATATCCGGCGCAAAATCTGAAATTGTTTCATCTGCAACCGTTGCAGAAGCTGCAATGTTTGGAAGAGATGCTGTTTTTATAACCGGTTTTGAGGATGATAGATTTGATGAAAATATTGAGAATACAATGACAAATCCAACAAAAATGGTTGCCCAATCCATAACTTATTTAACTTTGGAATTACTGATCTGTAGTAATTCGGTTATGTGTTTATCTATTGTAGTAACAACATCAGCAACTGCAAGCTCGTCTTTTATACCGCTTCTTAGATTTAATTCAACAATTCCTTCATCTGCTTTTTTTCCAATGACAATTCTAATGGGTGAACCAATTAGATCAGCATCATTAAATTTAACACCCATTCGTTCATTCCGATCATCAAACAAAACGTCGATATTATTACTTAAAAGGGTCTGATATAAATTATTAGCAACGGTGGATTGAGTTTCATTATTCATGTTTGCTTGAATCAAAATGACTTCAAAGGGAGCAATTTGAATTGGCCAAGTGGGTCCATTATCGTCATAATTTTGTTCAATGGCTGCCATGGCGGTTCTTCCTATCCCAATACCATAACATCCCATTATGAACGGTTGTTCTTTTCCGTTTTTATCTAGAAATACTGCTTTCATACTTTCTGAGTATTTGCTTCCCAGTTTAAATATATGCCCAACTTCTATCCCGCGTTCTTTTATCAATTGGCCTTTTTTACATTCCGGACAGGTATCGCCTTCTTTAACGATTTTAAGATCGATATATTCATCAAAGGTATAATCCTTTGGTGTATTCACATTTTTTAAATGATAATCCACTTTGTTTGCACCAACGATGGCATTTTTTAAGCCTTTGATTGAATCATCTGCTAGTATGGTTAGTGATTTATTCGTAGCCAAACCAACGGGACCCAGAAAACCGGATGGTGCGTTAAGTTGGGTTTGAATTTCATCATCCGTGGCTAATCGAAGACTTAGCGCATTTAATTTATTTCCTAGTTTTATTTCACTTAAATCATAATCACCACGAATAAATATTAACGCATATTTAGCTTCGTATTTATTTTGTTCAATCATAATTTCATATTGATAGACTAGTGCTTTTATAAGCTGAGTGGGTGTTGAATTTAAAAATTTAGAGACATCTTCTATGCTTTTTATTCCAGGGGTTTCCACTTCTATTGCAGTTTGGTTTTCTTCATCTGGATTGTGAATAATTGTTGCAGCTTTTTCTACATTAGCAGCATAAGTGCAAGATGAACAATATAGAATTTCGTCCTCTCCTGAATCGGCAGTGATCATAAATTCTTGAGATGAATTACCTCCAATATTTCCAGAATCGGCATTAACAACCCTAAATTTTAATCCGCAATTAGTAAAAATGTTGCAATATGCTTTATACATATCTTGATAAGTAGCATCTAGAGAGCTTTGATCTTCATGGAAACTGTAGGCGTCTTTCATTGTAAATTCACGGGCGCGCATCAGACCAAAACGGGGACGTATTTCATCTCTGAATTTGGTCTGGATTTGATACAAATTAATGGGTAATTGTTTGTAGCTTTGAATGTTGTTGGATACCATATCAACGATAACTTCTTCATGGGTTGGCCCAAAACAGAATTCGCGATCGGCTCGATCTTTTATCCTTAAAAGTTCTTTCCCATAGAATGACCAACGTCCGCTTTTTTGCCATAACTCTGCTGGAACCATTGATGGCATGCTAACTTCCATGGCTCCACTTTTGTTCATTTCCTTTCGAACAATGGCTTCAATTTTTCTAAGTACTTTTAATCCAAGTGGTAAATAATCATAAATACCGGATGCTATTTTTTTAATATAGCCGCCCTTTAGCGCATATTTGTGACTGGGTATTTCTGCTTCAGAGGGAATGTCGCGAAGTGTGGGTATAAAATATTTTGAATATTTCATAATCTATGCTTGTCTCTGTAACAAATTAAGTTTTCCGCCGGCGATTAAATAATCAATTTCTCGATCAGAAAATGTGGTGTCAGTTGAATATGTACCGTTTTTAGTTTTATTGATGACTGTAACGGATTGGCCTGCTTTTAACTGTTTAATAATATTTTCAATCAACAATTCATCTCCCTTACCTATACTATCATAATCGTCACCCTTTTTAAAAATCAATGGAATAATTCCAAAGTTAATTAGGTTGGCTCGGTGAATACGTTCAATACTTTTAACTAAAACCACTTTGACACCTAAATGCATGGGGCAGATAGCTGCATGCTCGCGACTGGAACCTTGTCCGTAACTCTGTCCACCAACAATGATGTTTTTATATCCAGATGATACATTATTTCGACAGTTCTTTGCAAAATCAGGATCCACATTAATAAACACAACTTCTGAATATTTGCCGATGTTGGAGCGATATTTTAAATAGGGACCGGCTGGCATAATGTGGTCGGTAGTGATTTTATCTTCAACTTTTATGACGCATTTTAATGATAAGTTATCGCTCAACCTGTCATTAATGGGGGGATCTCCAATATTCGGACCCTTTAATATTTTAATGTGTTTGCGGTCAGAATCTGCCAATGGTGATATCAACAAAGAATTGTTGTTTATATATTTAGTTGGTTGAGTAAAATTGATTTTTGTATTTTTAAAATAAATTTCAGGATCAGTTATTTTACCAGTTAATGCAGATGCAAGGGCTGTTTCTGGACTGACTAGATAGACATTGGCGCTTTTTGTACCACTTCTACCTAAAAAGTTTCGATTGTTTGTTCGCAGGCTTACTGCATTTGTACTTGGAGATTGACCCATACCGATACAAAATCCACAGGTGGATTCTAGAATTCGTCCTCCAGCTGAAATGATATTCTGTAACAAATTATTTTCTGTCAGCATCTGAAATACTTGTTTTGATCCCGGAGCAACACCAAATGATACCATCGGACTGACGACCTGATTATCAAGAAGTTTTGAAGTAGTATAGAGGTCTTTATAAGAACTGTTTGTGCAACTACCAATTAAAACCTGATCAACGGCTAGTCCAGCAATTTCTGACACTTCTTTTACATTATCTGGTGAATGAGGTAAGGCAATCATAGATTTAAGAGAATTTAGATCGATGGATAGTTCTTTATCATAAGTGGCATCTGGATCTGGTAATAATTCTTGCCAGTCCTTTTCTCTTCCCTGTGCTTTCAAAAACTCTTTGGTAATATTGTCGGATGGGAAGACGGACGTTGTTACGCCAAGTTCTGCTCCCATGTTTGTTATGGTTGCTCGCTCTGGAATGGATAGTGATTTTAATCCATTGCCTGAGTATTCAACAATATATCCGACGTTACCTTTAGTGCTGAGGAGTTGAAGTACTTTTAATATAATATCTTTTGCTGTAACATACGGATTTAACTTACCTGATAGAGTAACTTTCAGAACCTTGGGTGCCGGTAAATAAAATGCCCCGCCAGCTAATGCTGTAGCAACGTCTAATCCTCCTGCACCAATGGCTATCATACCCATACCACCGGCTGTTGGAGTATGTGAATCGGATCCTAAAAGTGTTTTTCCTGGTACGGCAAATGTTTCCAGATGAACTTGATGGCATATCCCATTTCCAGCTTTTGAAAAGTATAATCCATATTTTTCTGCGATACTTTGTAAATATAGATGATCGTCAGCATTTTCAAAGCCGTCTTGAATTGTGTTATGGTCAATATAGCTAGCTGATAATTCAGTTTTTATTTTTTCAATACCAATTGCTTCAAACTCAAGATAGGCCATTGTTCCGGTCGCATCTTGAGTGAGCGTTTGGTCGATTTTTATTCCGATTTCATTGCCACTATTTAACTCACCCTCAAGAAGATGGGCTTCAAGAATTTTTTGAACAACATTCATTAATTAAGTTCCATCGCCAATTCATCGTAGTTAAAGTCGATAGAGATGATCCCAATTATTTTGTCATTTTTGCTGAAAACGGGTGTTGATACTGTAATCGTAGGTTGCATCGTAATTTGAGACATGTATATTTGGGTAATATGTGTTTCCCCATCTTTCATTGGTTGAAGAAACCATTCTCTATCTGAAAAACTCTGACTATGAAGTTTTGTTTCATACTTTGCTCGATCTTCAATTTGTGTGATATTTTTTGTTATTTTCATGCCGTCAATATTTGTGACTGCTAATAGTTTCATAGCAGGATCTTGATTAGAAAGATTTAGCAACAATGGTTCGATTTGCTTCGGATCCATAGAAATCATTTTTTCATCGGCAGCAAGTTCTTTTATTAATGTAAACATTTTTTCCTGTATTTGTTTTTTAAACTTCGCATAGGGTGATTCTGATAATTCTGGAAGAAATTTGCTAACTAATTTATCAAGCTCTTCGTCAGACATAGAGGTAACTCGTCCATGGACGTTATACTCATCCATAATGGCATCATAAATTTTCAAAATGGCCGGATGTTTTTTTGTGATTCCCTTTTCAACTGCATTTGGGTAATGTTTATAAATCCAGTGAATGATTCCTGCATTTCCAGATTTATCGGTAATGCTGACTTCAAGAGGTCGATTAAGTAATAATGTTGTATCAAAAATATTGTAAATTTCTTCATTTTTAACAACCCCATCGGCATGTATTCCGGCACGAGTTGTGTTGAAATCGTCTCCAATGAATGGGTAGTTTTTTGGTATAACACAATCAAGTTCATTAATAAAATAATCTCTTATATCTGTAATAACGGTTGTGTCGATTCCATCTTGTGATCCCTTGAGGCCGATATATTCAAATATCATTCCTTCAAGAGGGGCATTTCCAGTTCGCTCACCAAGACCAAATAAAGCACAATTAGCACCACTGATACCATGCAACCATGCATCTGCTGTATTTGCGAGTACTTTATGAAAATCATTATGTCCGTGAAATTCCAGCATTTCTGAAGGGACTCCGCATTCATTCTTAATTGCATAAGCAAGTTTTGCAATGCCTCTTGGTAATGCTGCCCCTGGGTATGGAACACCGTAGCCCATTGTGTCGCAAAGTCTTATTTTAATTGGCACTTTGGTTTCGTCTGATAGTTTCATTAACTCTTGGACAAAGGGAACGACACAACCGTAGATGTCTGACCTGGTAATATCTTCTAGGTGGCATCTGGGTTTAACTCCCTGCTCAATGGAATATCTGACGATATCCATATATGAATCGATTGCTTCTCTACGTGATTTGTTTAATTTTAGAAAAATATGATAATCCGATACACTTGTTAGAATACCTGTTTCAGCCAATTCATAACGTTTAACCAGTTCAAAATCTTTCTTTACTGCTCGAATCCATCCGGTGACTTCAGGAAAGGGAAGATTGAGAGCCAACACTTCTTCAAGCGCTTCTTTATCTTTATCAGAATATAGGAAAAATTCGGATTGACGGATAATTCCCTTTTTACCACCCAATTTGCTCAATAATTTAAACAAATCGACGATTTGTTTAACCGTAAACGGTGTTCGAGCTTGCTGACCGTCTCTAAACGTTGTATCTGTTATCCAGATGTCTTCAGGGACATCAAAGGTGACAATATGATCATCAAATATAATTTTGGGCACCTCGGTATAAGGGAATACTTCTCTGTATAACTCAGGTTCTGTTTTATTAATAAGTGGGTACTCGTGTTTAATTTTCCTTAAAAAGCCGTTGCTCTTTGTGTATTCCATGATTGCCCTCCTTAAATGGCTAAAAATATTCTATGGTAATGATAAAATTGACCTAATATTTTAAATTATTCTATTACATTTAGGTGTTTCTTGCAATAATTGAGTCTATAAAATTGTGAGCATAAGCGAAGTAAAACCAAATATTTCAGCATTTTTCAAAAGAATTGAATTTTCTTTTGTGTAATAGAAAATAGTGTTATTTTTTTGTGTGTTTTCATTGGAACCAATTCTATCAATCGTTTCCTTTGCTTTTAACGCAACAAAATAGGACGGATCTACAATATTAATCTTCGGATTAATTTGTTTAATATAGTTCGTTATGTAAGGATAATGAGAGCAACCGAGAATTAAATAATCGTAATCGGTGAATGTTTGGATGTAGTCGGAAACAATATTTCTTACTTTATTTTTATTATCTACATTTTGCTGATCTAGAGTGAGATCAAATAAACATTCTTCAATAATCGGAACCAGTTTTGGACTAGCGATTTGTTTCAACTGCAAATTTTTATTATAGCTAGAGATAATGCGTGGGTAGGAATTGGATCTTACGGTTGCCATGGTTGCCATTACGCCTACCTTGCTATTGGCTTTAAGATCCTTAGTAAACCATAAACCATCAATTAGCATATCGACAAACTCAATATTGAATTTGTCTTGATCATACTCTAACGCTAACGAGGAAGATGTATTGCAAGCTATGACAATTAATTTAACATTTTTATCCAACAAAAACGAAATAATCCTATCATTAATGTTCAGTATTTCATCGACTGATTTATCTCCAAACGGACTATTTTTGTTGTCGGCTACATAAATAATATCTTCATTTGGTAGTAGCTTTTTTATTTGTCGAAGGACAGTTAATCCTCCAATACCGGAATCAAATATACCTATAGGACGATTATCAATGGGCATAGTAATTGGTTATTCCTTCCACAACAGCAGTTGCTATTTTATCTCGAAATTGGGGATTTAATAATAGATTATATTCAGTTGGATTAGAGATAAACACAGGTTCAATTAAAACAGCGGGCATTTTCGTGTGGTATAAAACAAAAAGCCTGTTTTGCTTAATCCCTTTATCATATCGATTCAGATGCTTAACTAGAGCCTGTTGTATATATTTTGCGGGGTCTTTATCCATATACTTAAAATAGTAAGTTTCGATTCCATTCGCATAGGATTTAACGAAACTATTCAAATGAACACTGAGGTAAAAGTCCGCATTATTTCGATTGGCATACATGGTTCTGCTGGATAGCGACATATATGTGTCTGTATTTAGGGGCATTAATACCGTAGCACCGGCATCAATTAATTGTTTTTGAATCCGGTGGCTGATATCGAGATTAAACCATTTTTCGTAGTGGTTACCATAACCGACTGCTCCAACATCTATTCCGCCATGGCCGGACTCAACGACGATGACTTTTCCATTTAGAGGTGAAGAACTCTTCTGTACAGGTTTTGTTTCTTTTATTTGCTGCGGTTTTGTTTTAGTAATGGTTTTTTTGTTGATTAATAATATGAGATTATTTTTATTTCGTTCTAAATTAAAGGTGAGATTATTATCAATATAAAACGTCATTCTCGCTGTTAATGGATCCCAAGAATGTTGTGTGCCAACTATTTTATGAATATCAGCAGTTTTAGTAAACGAATATGATTGTTTTGCAGAATAATTCATGTTCTCAAAATCGATAATCAATTTATCGTTCTGTCTTTCCCATTTATACTTACTTAGGTTGTTTGTGAAGATGGTGATACTGTCTCTGGCGTTTCCCTGCCAGTACCCTACTTTCTGGATACTTCCTGCCCCATGAATGGTAGCAGTTGTGCCATCATCGGAAATTGATAATCCATAGCTTCTGGACTGATGCAAGTCCACGACTACTCTAACTGTTTCTTCATCTAGCTGAGCGATACGTATTTGTTTAAAGTTACTATCTGAAATGGGGATAATCTGTTTATTAACATCTAACACCGCATTTGGAATATCCAGTACTAGTCGTGGAGGGTTGCTCAACTCAAAAATATTTTTGGGTTCTATTTCATTATAAGATTTAATAACGATAGAATCACCCAGTTTCCCTTTTTCAAATGCTGCACTGTATATAATCGGATTTACAAATAATGTATGAATACGGTAGTCCCAGCGTATTCCAAGGCCCAGTTTTTTTGCGAGTTTTTGAAGGGGCCCGTAAGCGATATTGCCAATTTTTTGAGCTTTGATGTTTGTTTGTATTTCCTGCTTATCACCATATTTAATGGAAATGTTTTGATTTTCATCAATAAAATGATCATAACCAAACGGCAATAAAACATCGTCTAGTGGTACTAAATAAGTTGCATTATCGTGTTTGGCTTTGCCCGTTAGTGTTTTTTTTGAGCCTTTTACACTTAATTTAATATCGCTGACATTTTCAAAGGATGGAATCCAAGTTGCTTTGTCGGTTGATCGTTCGTTGCTGATGGTTTCAACATTAACCGTCGGTTTTTCAGATGTAATGACTTCCACAGAAATAATTGGACTAATTAATTCTTTTGGTTTAATGATGAGACTATTGATGGTTTTTACTATCTCAAGATCTTTGTTGCTCTTAATGATGGCTTTTGATCGAGAGGGATTTGTCGTCATTTGGCTTAAGAAAAACATGCCAAAGGTTTGATTGCTCTGGTTAATCCTTGGAAAATTTAAAATGGTATGATTTAAATCTAACGTATATTCCCCACTTTTCTCTTTAACGAGCTTGAAGTCTTTGTCATCGATTCTACAGGAGAATATAAGTT
>MFRH01000033.1:14700-15762 GCA_001783275.1 Candidatus Margulisbacteria bacterium GWF2_35_9 | reverse complement strand
TCTTCGTTTATAATTGCTTTTCCAAGTATCTTAGATACATAATAAATTTGCCCCTTTCGATGCATACTGTAACCTAAATACCAAGAAAAAAAACTGAGTGGTACATAATCGTCGGTTTCATAATAGAACATACTTTGAGGCATATAATAGGTATTCTTATTAACGATGACTTTATCGTTGTTCTTATGATATGTGAGTGTTTTATTCCCATCATCTAGGGTGATGATGGAATTGTTTTTTAAATATGATATGTTTAAAATCCCCGCGATTTCTTTTAATGGCACATTCAGGTTATTTTCTTGAATAATGGGTGTGGAACGAAAATCCATACGTTTCCCATCGAAAATAATGATCGCATCATTTTGATAGTAAAAAGAAAAAGACATAACAGTTAATAAGAGAAAACTAGCGCAGCGATAAAACAAGGTCATATTATTTAAATTGTTTTTTGATGTAAATTGCGGAGAAATGAATGAGTATGCCTATTGCAAAAAACAGAATAATGGCAGCGTTGCTGTGGACAAGGAGTGTGGACATGGACGCAACCGATAGGAAAAGACATTCAAGATAGATTACAATCACTGTTTGTTTATGGGTGAATCCTAGTGCCATGATTCGATGATGAATATGGTTCCCATCTGCGTGAAAAATGGGTTTCTTTTGCTTCCATCTGCGAAGTATGGATGTTAGTACATCATAGATGGGAATGCCTAAGACTAGAAATGGAATGGTAAATGATATGATTTTGGGATAATTAAATATTCCAATGATTGATAATACAGCCAGATTGTACCCAAGAAACAAACTGCCAGCGTCACCCATAAACAGTTTTGCTGGATTAAAATTATATCGCAGGAATCCTAAAATAACCCCTAAGAGGACTAAAAAACAGAGTGCTGCTTCGGTATTTCCAAATACTAATGATGCAATAAACATTGTAAAGGATGCAATCGCACAGATTCCGCCTGCAAGTCCGTCGAGACCATCCATCAGGTTGATCGCATTCATCATGCCGACAATCCAGAACATGCTGAGTGCCATAGCGAGGAAATATGGTAGTTG
>MFRH01000033.1:0-14637 GCA_001783275.1 Candidatus Margulisbacteria bacterium GWF2_35_9 | reverse complement strand
GGTGGTGATGTATGCGACCAGTATTTGAAAAAAAAGTTTTGCCATTGCACGAATATTAAGTAGATCATCCAAAAACCCAAAAAAGGTAATGAGGACAGACCCGACAATAAGCGCTTTTATATTGGTTGAGTGTAAATCCATTGTGAGCAGTAGCATAATATATACCCCGAACATCGCAAGTCCTCCAACTCTAGGTTTTGAATACTTATGGACTTTTCTTCCATTTGGCGGGTCCATAATTTTCCAGAGGATGGCTTTTTTTATAATAAATGGGGTTACAAAACTGCTAAAAAAAACAGCAGAAATAAAGTAGAGGAAGAAAATAATTATTAAAGTTAATGTATTGTTCATAATTTGTCAGAGATTCTACGGAACCTGATTTATAAATTGTATAGATTTAATATTAAAAAGTCAAAAGAAGACTAGAAATTTATTCTATTATCTGGAAACCGTAAAAAGAGTGCGTGCGATGGTTTTTTCGGTACCGTTATCGGCATATAATACAACTATATAAGTATCATTAGGTAAAAACATGCCATTTTTTCCATAGCAGTTGAAGGATAGTTTGTTATAACCACTGATTCCTCCTGTGCTACCTGATGTAATTGATGTTCTCCATAGTTCTTTTCCGAAGAGTGAATACACTTTTGCTTGTACACTTGCGTTTTGATTTAAATAATAGCCGAATTCCGTTCCATTTGTATTGATAACAGGGTTAGGATAGTTTAATAATGATGTAATTTGTAGCGAAATATTGGGAGATGATGCTTGAGGTTGAATGAATGATGTTAGGTCAATTTTTCCAGTGCCACTAAATTTGTCCCAACCCACCAAGTTACTTCCATTACCAAGCGGGTCTCTTAGATCAATTGCTTCATTGCTAAACACTTGGGCGATATTACTATTATTCTTGATCTTAAATAAGTAGGGAATTATTCCTGATATATATCCACTAGAAATACTAGTTCCGCTTGTTTTGGCATATTGATTATTTAAGTAGGTGCTGGTTACGTCCTCTCCTATGCAAGAAATGGAAATAAAGTTTCCAAAATTACTAAAAGATGCAAGTTTGTCTGAGCTGTTTAAGGCTGAGACGGCCACGATTCCGGGGAAAGCGGCCGGATATATGGATTGTTCTTTCCCTTGATTTCCAGCACTGGCAACGATTATGATTCCTCGATCAAGTGCATTCTCGATTGCTAGTCTGAGTACTTCTGTATAATACGAGTATCCAAAACTGCAATTAATAACATTGGCACCCATGGCTACGGCATAGTTAATGGCAGTTGCAATTGCAAATTGAGAACTGCTTCCCTGGCTGTCAAAGGCTTTGATTGGCATTAATCTGGAATTTCCCATCCCATTTTTTGCAATAATGCCGGCCATAAGGGTTCCATGCCCTAGATCATCTTGCGGAGGAGAATCATTCATTACCAGATTGATGCCATTAACATCATCGATAAACCCATTATTGTCATCATCAATCAGGTTGTTTGGGATTTCATTCGGATTGACATATAAAAACGGTTGCAAAATGTTGTTATTCAAATCAATGCCACTATCGATGACAGCAACTATCAATGCGTCGCTCTCTACTTCACTTATGTTTATGAATGATTCGTTTTCTAGGTTTGTGATTTCAGATTGTAGTTCGCTGTGAAGGTAGATGGGTTTATCTTTTTCAGTGATTGTTTCTGACTGGATATTCGTTACACTTTTTGTTTTCGCTGTGTCGGCATTCTGAGTAAAAAATAATGTGTGTTTCTGATAATTATTATAGGCAATGATGGTATTTCCAAATTTTTGAATCGTTATACTCCCATCAGAATCCACATTTGAGAAACAGATGCCTAGTAAAAATAACATTCCTATTTTTTTAATCATAAAAGTTCTCCCAGTGATAAGCAAACACTCAGCTTTGAGTTTTGTCCGTAAATTTCATTAAAGTCGAGTTCATAGCCAAATTTGATAAAATTTAAATTGATTTCAACGGATGCTTGTGTCTGATAAATGTCGTCAATTGGAATGGTTGCTGACGTGGATAAAAAATCAAAAAAAGTCAGTTCGGACTTAATGTAACTTTTGTTTTGCAGACTATTATTAATAAAACTAAGTTTAAAATCATCGGAGATGTACCCAATGTGACTTATCATATTTGCTGGCAATGTGTCTGATATTTGGTCGTTCCATTTAAAGATGGTGTTCCCAATGTCATTGAGTGACGCACCAATATAAAAATTAGTGAGAAAATGATACATGAAGCCGGTGTCTACTCCATAGGCTAACATGGATTTATCCTCAATTTTTTGAAAATATAATTTGTGGTTGATACCGACATATAAATCCGGAATTAAAAATGTGCTTCCGATTGAGAGAATACTGCCTGATTTGACATGACTAAACGTTGAACCTGTTTTAAAGGTGTTGTCTATATCTTGATAGGTTTTAGAAAGATTATTTAATGAGTCATATTTTACTAGTAAGCCGAGTTTTATATTTGAAAAAGGAATTCCGATGGATATCGAATTGCTATCCCAAATCCCCCCCATTTTATTTGATGATGAAAAGTTCAGGCTAAAGTTCTGCCAGTTAATTCCTGCCGGATTTTCTATTGAAGATACACCCACTTTAGAATTTATTGCTGTCGATTCTTTTAAGTAGTCGTAATCTATGTTTCCTGCAAAAAGACAGGATAATAGTAAAGATAATAAGAGTATTCCCCGCCCCAAGGATTATCTCCCCCCCGATATATATTTTGTTTATATAGAGGGTATGCCCTGAAATTGCTGATTTTAAACCATATATTTTGAAAAAGTATTGACAATTTTAAAAAACGGGTATAAAGGGGTGCTAAAGAATGATGTTTATCGGATCAACATCGTATATAATTCTGGATCGATACTGATTCCCAACTAGTACTGCGAACATATCTTTCTTGAGGTTAGATGCATCAATCGTTGGTGGAAATTTAATGATAAAATGCCAGCGATAATTATTTTTTATTTTGCTTATCAGAGATGGCAAGGGTTGAAAAAAAATAAAGTCTTTATGTTTTGTTTCTAGTTCGAGAAATAGTAAATTAATTTCGTTTTCAACGAGGTCTGGGTCTTTGTTTTCCATTGATACTCGTATGAGTCTGGCAAAAGGCGGATTATTTGTTTGTTCTCTTGTTTGTATTTCCTGGTTATAGAATGAGAGGTAGTCTTCTCTCGCTGCATAATTGATGGCGTAATGATCGGGATTGAATGTTTGAATGATGACTGCGCCTTCTTTACTTCCTCTGCCGGATCTTCCACACACTTGAGTAATTAAATCGAAGGTGCGTTCCGTTGAATAAATATCTGGTAAATACAGGCTTAAGTCAGCATCAATAATACCAACAAGGGTTACTTCCGGAAAGTGATGTCCCTTTGCAATCATTTGAGTTCCAATTAAAATATCAATTTTTTGAGATTTGAAATCCTGTAGTGTATTTTTCAAAATATTTTTTTTGCTGGTAGTGTCGCTATCGAGTCGTTGAACGCTTGCATATGGGAATGTTTTTGAAATTTCATTTTGAAGTGATTGAATCCCCTTCCCTATCGCTCTTAATTTTGGGGCACTGCAATGAGGGCATACTGTTATTTCACTTTGACTGAGACCACAGTAATGGCATTTAAGCTCATTGTTTTTGTGAAGGGTCATGGTGACGGAGCATCGCTTGCAGATGACTGCTTCGCCACATTCTCCACAACGTAAAAACTTTGAGAGGCCTCTCTGATTGTACAAAAGCATGACCTGTTCTTTTTTATCCAGAGTTTCCTTGATTTTTAGTATCAATTCTCTCGTTAAAAGATTCTTTGGAAATGTTGAGATATCTTTTAGGTCGACAATTTTCACTTGAGGAAGCTTGGCGTTTTCATAACGTTCATTCAAACTGCTGATTTCATAACTTTTTTTTGCTTGATAAAATGTTGAAATTAGTGGCGTTGCAGACCCGAGGATGATTTGAATATTTTCGATTTGTGCACGCTTGAAAGCAACTGCCTTCGCATTATATCTTGGAGAATTTTCCTGTTTAAAGGATGATTCTTGTTCCTCATCAATAATAATAACTCCCAGATTATTGATTGGGGTAAAAACAGCCGATCGTGTTCCTACGACAATAATATTTTGAGAATGATATATTTTAAGCCAAGCATCGGTTTTTTCTTTAACCGTCAGCTTTGAGTGAAGTAATATGACTGAATCTTTATATACATGATGTAATCGATCATAAACCGAGTACGTCAGAGATATTTCTGGTACTAGAAATAATGAACTCTTATTCTTTTGAAAAAAATAATCGATTACTTTAAAGTATATTTCTGTTTTGCCACTACCGGTTATTCCATGAATCAATTGGTGTTGTTTTGGATGAGCAATAATATAGGAGTAAATTTCTTGTTGTTTCTGAGTCAGGACAATGTTCGATACAATATTTACGGGTGATATTTCATATAATTCGCGCTGTTGATCAATGTCTAGGTTGAATTTTTTTAATGTTCTGGCTCCAATTGGGATAATTGTTTTGATTATTTTTGAAAGAGGGGTTATGTAGTAATGTGACAACCATTCAAGAAGTTCTACAATATTTTGATTAAACAATGACTTATCTCGAATAATATCGATTATATCCTTCACTTCATATGTTACGTCATTGGAATCTTCTTTGTGGATTTTAAAAATATAGGCCAAAACGCTGTTGTTCCTTAGAGGAACAGACACCGCTTGGCCTACTGTAATTTTATCCGTTAAGTGGCTTGGTATGCTATAGCTTAGGAGTTTTGTTATTCCTTGAGCTAAAATTACTTCCGCATGCATTGCGTCAGAAAGGACTACTCTTCTTCTACTTCTATATCATCCAGAAGAACTTCAACATCTTCTTCGGCTACCTCTTCTTCGTCCTCATCTTCTAGTTCAATGTCTTCGTCAGCATCTATGTCTAAATCGTCTACCTCAGCTTCCACCGCAAGTAAGTCTTCTTCAGATGGCTCATCGATAATGTCTTCTTCAAGAATTACTAATTGTTCCGCTGGAATTTTTACATCATCATATAATTGTTCAAGAGTGTCTTCTTCTTCCTTTAAATCGATGTTTTTATCAACAGAGATTTCAATCTTGATTTTACCTGTTGCAAATTCTTTTATAGCATCGTGAATGGGGCGATTAACTCTTTCCGATTTCTCAAGATAGCTATTATTTTCTTCTACAATTTCTTTTGCCCTCTTTGCAACTGCAAAAGATAGTAAGAATTTATCATATTTCGTTTCCATTTATTTCTCCTTTTTTCCAGTAATAAACGACAGTATTTCTTTTGTTGTGTCCTCTATTTTATCATTAACTAACGTATAATTAAAACAAGAACTATCTTCCAACTCTTTTTTTGCGTTATCCATTCGAATTTCCACGCTCTTTTTATTCTCCGTACCCCTATTTTCAAGTCTTTGCTCAAGTTCTTTCATAGAGGGTGGTAACAAAAAAAAGCTAATGTAATTAGTCTGGGTTGAGTTGAATGTTTTAATTAAATTTTTTGCTCCTTGTACATCTATTTCAAAAATTATTTTTTTTCCTGATTTAATATTTTCTAAGACGCTTTTATCCGTTCCGTAAAAATTCCCATGCACTAATGCCCACTCTGCAAATTCATTGTTGGCAATTTTTTTATTAAATGCGTCGACTGAGACAAAAAAATAATCTGTTCCATTAACTTCGTTTCCTCTGGGAGCCCTAGTAGAATATGATGTAGATAATGCTAAGTCTGCCTCTTTTTCTATCAGAGCTTTAATAACAGTTCCTTTACCCACTCCTGATGGACCGGAGATAATAATGCCAAGCCCTATATTTTCATGCATAACAGTTAGGTAATATATCAAAATTTATCCTATCCATCAACGAATATTTGCAATAATGAAATTTATTAATTAGAAAAAATGAATGGTATTGCTTCTAATGCTTGATTCACCGAAGAATCTTGACACATATTTGAAAACAAAAGATAATAAAGCAAGGTTTGTGTATATATAAAGAATATAAATTATCAGATACTTAAAATTAAGAGGAGAATTAAATGAAATTTTTTGATCGTTTTTTTGGGAAAATGTCGCATGATATGGGTATCGATCTTGGAACTGCTAATACATTAGTTTACATTAAAGGGGAAGGGATTGTTCTTCGTGAACCGTCCGTTGTTGCAATTGATTCTAAGACAAACGCAACACTTGCCGTTGGTAATGAAGCGAAACAAATGGTGGGTCGTACATCTGGAAGTATTGTTGCTGTTCGTCCTTTAGAAGATGGCGTTATATCCAATTTTGAAGTGACCGAAACCATGATTCGTTATTTTATTGAAAAAATTCATAATCGAAAACGCTTCTTAAGCCCCAGAGTTATTGTCGGTGTTCCATCTGGAATTACAGGAGTTGAAAAACGAGCAGTACTTGATGCAATTGTTCATGCAGGAGCTCGTGAAGCATATTTAATAGAAGAGCCTATGGCAGCTGCAATTGGATGTGGATTACCCGTTTCGGAACCAACTGGTAGTATGATCGTAGATATTGGCGGAGGTACAACTGAAGTTGCGGTTATATCCTTAGGTGGAATTGTTGTTGCAAAGTCAGTGCGAGTTGCTGGTAATGAAATGGATCAAGCAATTATTGACCATTGTCGAGAAAATTACCGAATTCTTATTGGTGAACGAACCGCTGAAGATATCAAAATATCCATTGGAAGTGCTGCTCTTGTGGATGGGTTTGATGAAGAAACAATCGAAATTGTTGGTCGTGATTTAGTGACCGGGTTACCAAAAAACTTTACACTGACTTCTACTGAAATTAGAGAAGCACTCAGCGAATCTGTTAATACAATACTAAATGCAATCAGAGGCGTTTTAGAGCAGACCCCTCCAGAATTGTCATCCGATGTTATGGAAAAAGGTTTGATGCTTGCAGGTGGAGGCGCCTTACTTAAAGGACTTGATAAGTTCATTGAAAGAGAAATTTACATTAAAGTTAATATCGCAGAAGATCCGCTTTCATGTGTTGCATATGGAACAGGAAAAGCGTTAGAAGAAATGGATATTCTTAAAAAAGTATTATTTTCAGATTAGTCATTATTCTTTTAGTTTAATATATAAACATGTGTGTCATTTCGATAACATCGAGAACTCTGTAATATAATTAATAATTTTATTAGCTATCAGTTATTGAATTGAAAATATTTCGGATAAGATCCGGATGATTTTATTTTATGATATTATTGCAACAGTCTTTTTTTAAAACTCAATTGAGAAGTTATGACGTATTCCAACAGGATTGATAATTAACGCATAACCAAAATTCATATTTTTCTGATAAATGGTTATTCCAGATGATATATTTTCTCCATCCAATCCACATTGAAGCGAAATCATATTGGAGTACAAATATTCGACACCAAATTTAAAAGATAGGATGCCGTCGCCGTAGTTTAAACAATAACTTCCGACCGGATAAAATACGATATCGGTACTGAGCGGTATTTTGGCTCCAAGCGCAATAATATGCCCATAATCAGCAAAGTATTTGTAAGTTGCTGCCAGACCTATCTTCGACGTTGCTTGTAAGTAATATCCAAAAGAGTAAGCCGTTTGGTAGTTACCTAGGCCATTTGTGAGAGTGGAATAGTTATCACTTAGAAGATTCATTGAAAAGCCGAAAAATGTTTTGGAGTTGATGATTCTTGCAAGCGATAAAATAATGCCGCTATGACTGATACTTGTATTGGTTGGCGTATCAGTTCTGGTAGAGCGATATTCGATGTCTGAAATCATATCA
Source organism: Candidatus Margulisbacteria bacterium GWF2_35_9 (assembly GCA_001783275.1). Lineage (GTDB taxonomy): Bacteria > Margulisbacteria > Riflemargulisbacteria > GWF2-35-9 > GWF2-35-9 > GWF2-35-9. The sequence goes on along the minus strand of MFRH01000033.1, from coordinate 6,805 downwards.
CCTATATACCCAAGTCCGATTTTAGTATTGCGATTTTTAATATCGAATTGATAAAAACCGTAGAAATAATTTCGGTCAAAATACATGGGGTTGTAACTGATAAGTATCGGAGATGCATTTTTATTGGCATAGAGTAATGCAGGGTTATAGTAGACTGCCTCAGCACCCTCTGCGGATATCATCCCAGTATTTCCTAACGCCTGAACTCTGGCATTCATTCCAAAATTTAAATAATCGTACATAAGGTCAACGCGTGTTGATACGTTGCAAATTGATACGGAGGCTAGTAGTGAGAGTAAAATTAGTGTTTTTTTATTCATATTTATCATTATTTTATAACAACCTTATGGTAGTCTTTGTGGCTTCCAGATGAATCGGACACTTCTAAAATGGCAATATATACTCCCGGTGGTAGCACGCTACCGTTATCATCTTTTAAATCCCAGATAAAATCCTCACCAGAACTGGAGATCAGTACACTATTAAATTGACAGGTTTGACTGATGATACGACGACCGCTATAAGAGTATATCGATAATTTAAGACTGATTGGTTCAGCAGACAATAAAACATGAAAACGAGTCGAATTTGTTTGGGTTAGACTATTCTTGACCGGATTTGGATAATTAAAGAATTCAAGAATTGTTGAAGGAACCCCAACATTGGAACTAGTATGCTTGAGCAAATATAAGGAGTTGTATGCGTTGATCAATCCATAACCCAGTTTTCCCGTGTAAGTCGGATTAAATCCATCGATATCGGTTGCGCTGGATAATATATAGGCTCTGACATCTTTTACTGTTTGTGATGTATGTGTGATCAGGTTTGGAGAGGTACTAAGTATAAGCGCAGCAAGACCACTAACCATGGGCGTTGCCATACTTGTACCACTCATGGTTTGGTATGATGAACCCAGCACTGTGCTATAAACACTTTCTCCAATGGCAGATATATCAACAAATTCTCCTGAGTAATTGGAGAAAGATGATTTAGTATAGTCGGTTCCGACGGATGCAACTCCTAGTATCATATTGGAACCACCGTCGTTACAAATCGGAGACATCATATGACTCGTATCGGAGGAGTATAGCTCCTTCCCTTCGTTGCTGGCTGCGACAACCAAAAGTACTCCATTTGCATAGGCAAAGTTAATGGCATCTTGAAGTGCTCCTGTATCACCAACCCAAGAACTGGCTAAACTCATATTGATGACATGTGCTCCGCTGAGAACGGCTTCTTCTATGCCTTCAGCTGCATTGATAATAAGACCATGTCCCGTATTATCCAAAACTTTAATCGCAAGAATTCGGTTGTTCCATGCCATCCCGGCCACTCCTATTGAGTTGTTTGACTTAGCAGCAATAATTCCAGCCACATGTGAGCCATGTCCATTATCGTCCAAGGGGTTGTGATTCCAGTCGACATAATTAAATCCAAGATCAACTTTTCCAGAAAGATCGGGATGATTATAGTTGACTCCGGTGTCGACAACAGCAACTAAAATGCTACTGGATCCTGTACTAATATCCCATGCATCTTCCATATTATATTTATCATAAATCGTTTTTTGAGCACCTGCGTAGCTTGTATCATTTGGTACGGTTCCGACGGCATGTGTTATATAGTTTAACTCGGCATAGACAACGTCTTCTTGAGATTTTAACCATTTGATAGCGCTTTCGATATCGGTCGTATCATCAAGGATTAATCGATAGACATTCTGGAGGCCATCGGTTCCGACTAGGAGTTTCCCAGAGGATTGAAGCAACGTTTCTTTGCTTTTAAATACTGGTTTGTTTTCGCTGATTTTAAACGGTGCCTTACTGATGAAATTGTTAATACTTACTTTTGAAGGTGAATTAGATGAGAACAAACCGGATGACTCTGGTTTTAGTTTTACAATAATTTCATTCGGAGCATAATCGAGTGCCATAATGAATGAAAAGACAATTAATAAGAGTGCTGTAAATTTAAAAAGTTTCATATATTAATCCCCTGCTTTTTTTATCTTTCCCAAGATATTGCTATTCTAAACTAAAAAGTTTATCTCGAATTAATGCTGCTTTTTCAAAATCTAAACTTTTAGCTGCTTCTCTCATTTCTTTTCTTAGAACGCTTATGGTAGACAAGAGTTCTTTTGGTGATAAGCTTTCCTTATTGATCTTTGATAACCATTGTAAATCTTTTACCGCGTTTTTTCCAGACTTCTCATTCGTAGCGGACCCTTCTTCACGAATATTGTATTTAATACGAGAGATGATAGTTGCTGGAGTAATATTATGGTCTGTATTGTACTGCATTTGTATTTTACGACGTCTATTAGTTTCGTTGATTGCCCTGCTCATCGATCCGGTCATTTTATCCGCATATAACAGAACCGTTCCGTTGACGTTTCGAGCCGCACGACCGATAATTTGGATGAGTGAACGTTCATCCCGCAAAAATCCTTCTTTATCGGCATCAAGAATGGCAATAAGGGATACTTCAGGTAAATCAAGCCCTTCCCTGAGTAAATTTATTCCGACCAATACATCAAAGGAGCCACTACGAAGTCCATGAAGTATTTCAAAACGCTCCATTGTATCAATATCGGAATGGAGATATCTGGTTTTGATTTGTTTGTTTAGCAAATAAGTGGTGAGGTCTTCTGCCATTTTTTTTGTGATAGTAACGACCAGCGTTCGTTCTTTATTTTCAACGCGTTTTTTTATTTCAGCCATTAAATTATCCATTTGATTTTCTGTTTTTCGAACTTCGATGCGTGGATCAATTAAGCCAGTTGGTCGGATGACTTGTTCGGCAACAACAGTCGCATGTTCGGTTTCATATGGGCCGGGAGTTGCTGAAACAAATATTATCTGGGGTATTTTATCTTCAAATTCGCTAAAGTTCAGCGGACGATTGTCTAGGGCACTTGGTAAACGAAACCCATAATCCACCAAGGTTTTTTTTCGGGATTGGTCTCCGGCATACATCCCTCGAACTTGAGGTAGCGAAACGTGAGACTCATCGATAATAACTAAATAATCCTTTGGAAAATAATCCATTAATGTGTAAGGTGGGTCCCCTGGTTTTCGTTTCGTTAAATGACGGGAGTAGTTTTCGATACCGGTACAGTAACCAACTTCTTTCATCATTTCCAGATCAAACATTGTACGTTGTTCCAACCTTTGTGCTTCCAATAATTTGCCATTCTCTTTTAATTCTTTTAACCGACTGTCGAGTTCTGTTCTAATTGTAACAACAATATCATCCATAGACATGGACGGAACCACGTAGTGACTTGCGGGATAGAGAATAAACTGATCAAATTCTTTTATTTTATTTCGATTAATGGGGTCGATATAGGTAATTTTTTCTACTTCATCTCCAAAAAATGCAATTCTTAGAATATATTCATCATACGCCGGATATATTTCGATGCATTCTCCAATAACGCGAAATTTTCCTCGAGTGAGGTTTACATCGTTTCGTTCGTATCGAATCTCTAAGAGTTGTTCCAAAAATGAATCCCGGATTAAGGTTTCCCCCGTTTTTATTAGACAACTTCCTTCTAAGTAATTTTCAGGAGAACCTAATCCATAGATACATGAAACAGAAGCGACAATGACCACATCATTGCGATTAAATAATGAATAAGTTGCTCTGTGACGCAAACGATCTATTTCGTCATTGATTGCCGAATCTTTTTCGATGTAGGTATCGGTGGTTGGCATATAGGCTTCTGGTTGGTAGTAATCATAAAAACTGATAAAAAATTCGACGGCATTTTTTGGGAAGAAATCTTTATATTCGCTGGTTAATTGAGCTGCCAACGTTTTATTATGCGCCATGATCAGTACCGGTTTATTAACTTGTGCGATAACATTGGCCAATGTGTAAGTTTTTCCACTTCCGGTAACACCAAACAATGTTTGAAATCTCTCGCCGTTTTTCACTCCATCCACCAATTTTTTAATGGCTTGGGGTTGATCTCCGGTCGGCTGATAAGGGGATTCTAAAATAAATTCTGACATTTTGTGCTTATTTCTTTTTTTAAATCTTCAAGACTGCCATTATTGTTTAAGACAATATCTGCATGGGACAGATACCAGTCTACTGGTTTTTGTGACTTTATCCTGTTCAAGACGTCTTCTTTTGAAAACGTGTCTTTTAAACGATCGATACTTACATTCACTTCGGTGTTAATAAAAATAACGGTGTTGCTTATTTCTTTTAGATTAAGCGCATCAAGTAAGGCAGCATTGATCAGTGTGTCTTTGCTTAGCTTATTTTTGATTTCTTTTGTAATTTCAGGATGCATAATAGCGTTTAATAATTCAACTCTATCGGGGAAAGCCTCTTTTGCAAGGGCTTTTCGGTTGATAGTGCCATTAACAACTGCCGATGGAAATATCTCCCCTACTTTTTGTATAATGCGTTCATGTGTCAGTAATTGATGCCCGATTGCATCTGCATCTATGATGGTGTAATGGGCGGGAACGTTCAGTAACTTGATTACAGTATCTTTTCCTGACCCGATTCTTCCTGTTACGGTAATAATCATTGAAAATTATTTATAATATCGATTGCTTTTCTAATACTGGTACAATAATGGGAGTCATTAATCTGACAGCTATAAACATGAAGTGTTCCAAAATTGAAATAACGTTCTCGAATATAGCAGAATTCCGAAAAATTATGAACGATAGCAAAGTTATTCAATTCGCTCAGTTGCTGATCATTTAGCTTGATTTTGAGTTGAAAAAATAATCGATTATCTAAAATAAAATATGAAAAAAAGTGTTTATAAAACTGTTTGATGACGGCTAAAGCATCGTCGGAACTATAACATAGAGAATAAAAGCGAAGATCATCTTCATCAATATACTTATCTTTACCCAACGTTTCTTCAACCCATTCGTTAAATTTGTACCAGAATTGACCTCCTGGTTTATCGAGTAAAACAAAGGGTCTGATATTTATTTTACCCGTTTGGATGGATGCTAGCCCCTGGAATATTTCATCCATGGTTCCATAACCGCCGGGCATAACCACAATTGCTTGTGATTCTCTGTAAAATGTTAATTTTCTGGAATAAAAATGTTTAAAAACAGTTAAGTGGTGGGGATGATTATCAAATACTTCACTGTTATTTTCAAAGGGGAGTTTAAGCCCGAGTCCAAAACTGTTTTCTGGTCCTGCACCAATATTGCCTGCTGCCATAATACCTGGTCCACCGCCGGTAATAATTTTAAAATCATATTGTGCAGCTTTTTGAGAAAATTCAACCGTTAATTTATAAAGATCATCATCGATAGGAGTTCTGGCTGATCCGAAAATTGAAATTTTAAAATTGTATTTAAACTTCTTGAACATCGCTATCGAGTTCCGAATTTCATCTAGCCCTTCTTTTAAGGGGATAATTTCTTCTGGTTCTGGATCTTCCCAATTATATAATACGGTAGATAATATAAAGTCTTTCAGCAGTTGCTGTTTATCTAGAGTTCCCGTCGCATATTTATTTAATAGATCTGATATGTCTTTTTCAAGATGTTGTTTATCTGTTATCATTCACTACTTTCTTAATATCGCGTATATTAATTTGCTTTTCATAGATTGCTTTACCCACAATAATTCCATACAAGCCTCGATCTGGCAGGGAACATAATTTTTTAATATCCTCGAGCGTTGTAACCCCACCAGATGCGATGAGTTGAACCTGTGTATTCTCTAAAATATATTCAAGCATGGCAATATTTGGTCCCTGAAGTAGGCCATCTTTGTCAATATCGGTATAGATGACTTGTTTCAATCCAATTTGTTCATATTTGTTGATGGTTTGTAATACTGTGTTTTTTGTGGTTTCGATCCATCCTTTTATTGCTATTTGATTTCCACGAGCATCAATACCAAACACTGTATTCAGCGGATAGGATTTTAACGCCTCAATCGCAAATGGTTCATCATCTATTATTGCGGTTCCAATAATACATCTACGTGCGCCGGCATCTAATATTGTTTTCATTGCGGTAATATTTCGAACCCCTCCACCGACTTCCACGGGAATATGAAGTTCTTTGCATATGGTTTTAATTAGATCATAATGCACCAGACTGCCTTGTTTCGCTCCATCTAGGTCCACGATGTGTAAAATATCGGCACCATCTTCCTGTAACTCTAGGGCCATATCTACCGGTGACGTTGAGTACACTTTTACTTCATTATAGTTTCCTCTAACAAGCCGAACACATTTGTTATCGATTAAATCGATAGCCGGAATTATTTTCATTGTTGCCTCCTTTTAGTGATAACTTTTTTAAATATGTTATCCTATTGTGCATTTAAATTTTGAAATAAGCCATTACTTTTTCTAAAAAAGCGAGACCGTCTTTTCCACTTTTTTCCGGGTGAAACTGGGTTGCAATGATATTATCCTTGATAACACTTGAAACATACTCTATTCCATAGTCAGTGGTCGATAGCACAATTGATGTATCTTTAGGTTCTACGTAAAAAGAATGTACGAAATAAAAATATTTATTATCAAAATCCTTAAAGGTATCATTTTTAATTTCTACATTATTCCATCCGATTTGAGGGATCGATAGACTCTTATCGCTAACAAATTTTTTAACTTTTCCTTTAAAAACAGACAGTCCTTTAACTCCAGGACTCTCCTCACTGGATTCAAAACAGAGTTGCAGTCCAATACAAATCGCGAGAAAGGGTTGCCCATTTGTGATTAATTCAATGATTGGATTGTATAGATTTAAGTTTATCAGCTGTTCTATTGCATGACCGAATGATCCTACTCCCGGGAGTA
>MFRH01000032.1 GCA_001783275.1 Candidatus Margulisbacteria bacterium GWF2_35_9 | reverse complement strand
TTCAATATTTCGGCTATCGGCATCAACCTTAATTGTTGGAAGCACTTCTCTTCCCTCGTAATCGTCACGATGGGCAAATTCGTAACCAGCTGCCGTTATCGTCATTCCCATCTCTTTAATAAGCTCTTGATAATGATGGGCTCTAGATCCACCGACAAAAATCATTGCTGTTTTGCCGGTGTGCTTTTTCTTCATTTCTTCCTGAACCTTTTTAACTTCTTTCATTTCTTCTTTAATCACTTTTTCTATGCGTTTAATTAGTTCTTTATCATCGAAATATTCTCCGATTTTTCTAAGAGCTTTTGCAGAGGCTTCTGCACCGATAAAATTAACTTTTATCCAAGGTACGCCATATTTTTTTTCAATCATTTCGGCAACATAGTTAATGGATCGGTGACACATTACCAGATTTAAATCGGCATGATGTGCGGTTGTAAATCCTTCATAGGTTGAATCTCCACTGAATGTTGATAACAATGTGATTCCACATTTTTTAAACAGTTCTTCAATAACAAACGCATCTCCACCGATGTTGTATTCCCCTAAAAGATTAATTTTGAATTTGCCGTCTGGGACTTTTTTATTTAGTCCAATAACGTGTTTGAATAACTGATTATTTGCGATGTGGTGGCCAGCTGATTGGCTGACTCCTTTGTATCCTTCACAGCTGAAGCCAAAGATGTTAATACCGGTTTTTTTAGACATTTCTTTTGAAACATTATGAACATCATCTCCAATTAGTCCGATGGGGCATGTGGAAAAAACGCCTATTGCTTTGGGTTTAAAAATGTCTGCAGCTTCTGAAAGGGCTTCTCTTAATTTTTTTTCTCCTCCGAAAATGATATTTTCTTCCTGCATATCAGTTGAAAAACAATAGGTCATATAGTTGCCTTCATCCTTGCCTGGTCTGGTTTGATTCCTGCGAGTTAACCAACTGTAATATCCGCATCCGATTGGACCATGGGTGAGATTTAAAATGTCACGTGTTGGGCCAAGAACAACACCTTTACAACCGGCATATGAACATCCTCTTTGAGTCATAATCCCAGGTATTGTTCTTGTGTTTGCCTGTATTTGTTGACTTCCTTCAGGATCGTTGATTAATAGTTGCCCGCTTCTTTTTTTTGCTGTTTTTGCTGGATATTTTTTCAAAATATCTTCTTTAAGTATGTTTGGGTCAGGTGTTTTTTTATCTTTCATAGTATGCCTCCGTTTTTTTTCTATTTCTTATAATTCTGATTCGCCCGACTCACCCGTTCTGACTTTATATGCTTCAGTCATGGGAAGAACAAAAATCTTACCATCACCACAAACTCCTGTTTGATTCACTTTGATAATAGTTTCAATAACTTCATCTTTTTTATCATCTGGGACGACGATTGTGAGCAGTCTTTTCGGTATTAGTGGTGGGCCGCCTCCTAGTAGTGCAATTGCTTCTTCCTGCTGATGATTAGCACCGTTAAGAATACGTTTATCCACTAACCCTTTTCCTCTACCGAGTACATTTCCAGTGGCGGTATAAGAGTTAATCCCTATGTTTTCCAGTGCTTTTTTTGTTTCGTTTACTTTATTCATTCTAATCATAATCATGATGTCTTTCATTATTTTCTCCCGCTAATCTTCTTTTTTACCGGTGCTAACGGTATACACTTCATCAATGGGTGAAACAAATATTTTGCCATCTCCAAACGCGCCTTCTTTTCCAGTTTTGGCATTTTCAAGAATGGTTTTAATAACGAAATCCTTGTCATTTTCAGGAACAGCTGTCAATAACAGCTCTTTTGGTAGTTCATCATAATGAACTTCGCCAATTTTTATTCCGCGTTGTTTTCCTCTACCGAAAACGGATATTTTTGTCACTGCTGGGTATCCAGCCTCCAGTAATGCTGCCATAACGGTTCCTGCTTTATCTGGTCTAACTATTGATCTAATTAATACAAATGCCATAATGAATCTCCTTTCTATTTTTTAATTTGCAATACCAAAATCAATTAATAATTTTTCTAATTCTTCGATGGCCAATGGTTTTGGAATAACTCTCATTTCATTTGCATCGATCTTTTTTGCAAGTGCTCTGTACTCATCGGCTTGTTTATGAGCAGGATCAAATTCAATTACAGTTTTTCGATGAATTTCAGCTTTTTGAACCATATTATCTCTTGGTACGAAATGAATCATTTGAGTACCAAGTTGTCTTGCAAGTTCCTCAATCATATCTTTTTCATTGTCAACATTACGGCTATTACAGATTAAACCTCCGAGTCTTACGCCTCCTGCATCTGCGTATTTCACAATACCTTTACAAATGTTATTCGCAGCATACATGGCCATCATTTCCCCAGATACGACGATATATATTTCTTCTGCTTTCCCATCTCGGATTGGCATTGCAAATCCGCCGCAAACAACGTCTCCTAGTACATCATAAAAGGCATAGTCCAGCTTTTTATCGGCATCGTAGGCTCCTAATTGTTCTAGCATATTGATTGATGTAATAATCCCTCTTCCTGCACAACCAACGCCTGGTTCAGGACCTCCTGATTCAACACATAATGTGTGTGAAAATCCTTCTTTAAGGATATCCTCCAACGAAACGTCTTCACCCTCTTCTCTTAATGTATCCAGAACTGTTTTTTGAGCTAGTCCACCAAGAAGCAATCTTGTTGAATCTGCTTTTGGATCGCACCCTACTACCATTATTTTTTTCCCCATTTCAGCCAAACCTGCAACTAGATTTTGAGTAGTAGTAGACTTACCGATTCCTCCTTTGCCGTAAATTGCTATTTTTCTCATATCAATCACTCCTTTTTTTTAGTATGCTTTTTTATTTGCAATATATATGCCAAGGTTGTTTAGGGCTTGTTAGGAATGACTTGATAGCGATTAATTGGACAAAATTGAAATTAAGTTTAATGTGCTATTCTTTATAATGTTACAATATTGTATATAAAAAACGTCATATTTACAAAAATGGAAAAGAGAAAATTGAAGGATGTTTACTTGTTTAAAGGTTGATAATTAGGCTGGATGGTTAACGGATAAAATAATAGTAAGCATCACCATAAAGAATTCATATCCGATATTTATCAGAAACAATCCCATTGGTTTCCCTTCTCATAAGAGCGATTTTACGGCGGTTGGAATTTGGATACAAAGCCAAATGATGAATGCGAGAGTTAGTGCCCTGTGAAATGTGAATTGTTAAATTTGCAAATAATTGCAATTTTATAAAGTTTTTGCCGAAATATTTATATAGGGGAAATAAAATGAAGCTTAATCTAAAAATTATCAGTATAACCAAGAGAGTTGACCCTTATAAATCTGCATTAGATGATAGTTCTTTAAATCTTAATGGTGACAGGTTAATCGATGTTATTTTAGACTATGAGGGCGTTCCTAGATACAAAGCGTTAAATGCTTTGGAGATAATGGATACTACAATTCAGTTATTTAACTATCAATTTAATCCTTTAGACCCAAGAGGAAGGCTTGCCTTTTATTATAAGGATATACTGGAGGTTGATAATAAAGGACGAATTTTTGAGAATGCACTAATAGCAAAATATTTATCATCTTACCCAAGTATTCGAATGAATTATGGTAAATTGAGCACAGAGTGGGCTATTCGACAATATGCCAGAGCCTTTAAAAATATTGAACTCGGGGCTCAGATTAAAATTCCAATTGAGTCTATTTCAGACTTCCAAATTCGTTTTACTCAAACAGATCGAATAAATAAAGGTGTAAATACTCATCAAGTTACAGGATGTCCAGAAGCTCTCTGGCAGTATCAGCTGTTTGAAAAAAAACAATATTTGGGTCGTATCGGCTTCAATTTACATGAGGAGCTTGGTTCTGTTATCGTCAGTATTGTCAATATTCAGGGTGCAAAGGGGCAGAAAAACAAGTTGGTTTTGGCTGAAAAGAAATTGGGAAATAAGTTTGGAGTAATATTAATTAATCGGTTGCGAGAAAAATTAACTTCAATTTTCAAGAGTCAAAACTTAATACTGAGAGGGGGATATTTTATTCGTGCTGACGTTAAGCCCGATGCACTATATCATAGCACTTTTAGAAAAACAGCCGTACCCATGTATAAAACCACCAACGAATTAAAGTAATTTATAATCTAGTAAATATTTTTATGAGTGATAGCTGATTAGGGAATAGTTTAATCATTGTTTGTTTATTTGGCATTTCAAAATCGGCAAAATCAAAACCGGGTGCAACAGTGCATCCGCATAAAGTGAAGGATGTTTTGTTATTTACTTCTGCTGCAAAATAGCTGGCTGCAGGCACAATGACTTGTGGTTCTTCGTTTTCTTCAATATTGATTCCGAGCTTTTTGACGCAATACTGACCGTCAGCATTTATGATATGAATACTTAATGATGAACCGTCGTAATAATGCCATATTTCGTCTTGTTTGATTCTATGAAACGCAGAAATATTTGCTTTATCTAACAAAAAATAGATGCCAGTTGAAAAATTGCGATCCCCAGAAAAACGATTTGGCAAAGCAGCCATAGCAATTATTTCGTCAGATCGATATGTTTCTCGATAGTAGCCGCCCTCTGGGTGAGCTTGAAGGTTTAAATGATTAATCCAATACGCTGTATCTTTCATTTGTTTAATAGTACAATTTATTGCAATTAATATCTAGATAGACGTGATTAATAGCTTGTTGCTTAATCAAAATGATATAATAAAGTTAATAGGAGTCAAAATGAAAAAAATTAAATGCTTCTTTGTTATTATTTTTGTTCTAAATAGCTTATTTTTATCTTTTTGCGAAGAATCCTCTATATCAAAATCGGTTTGTATTTTATATTATGACAGTCATTTTAAACAGGAATTATTAAATCGTTTAGAAAAAGAGTTAGTGGCGACTAATTTTTCTGTGGTAACGGATAATATTAAGAACTATAATAAATATCCTGCAACTAAATATAATGCTGTTATTCTTCTTTCAGCAACTGAGAAATTTGGACCTATTCCAGCCGCACGAGAATATATTGTAAAGCAGAATTATAGCCCAAATATTATCTATTTTTCATCCTATGACAAATTTAACATGCCTTATGGCTTTATATTAGAAGGACCGGATCGCAATAAAATTGATGTCATAACTGCAGCAACCGTTACCTACACGGAACAAGATAT
>MFRH01000031.1:9971-12256 GCA_001783275.1 Candidatus Margulisbacteria bacterium GWF2_35_9 | reverse complement strand
TTTATATAACATTACCATTTGAAATATTGCCTGCATATTATTAACCTGCATAATACCCGCCGGATTCCAGAATAAAGCAGATACATCATCTGCAAGCCCGACAAAGGATCTACCCATCCCCAAGGATCTGGCTCCCACATTCCACTCTGCGAATGAAGCATAATGCTCTACTGAAAAAGCACAGTTAACACTTAGCATGATTACGATTATTAGAGTTATTATTTTCTTTCTAAATAACATTTACTTATAACACCCGCTTCCATTTGTGCTTATGCCACTTATAAATAGCTTTTAAACATAAATCTAAAATAAGCTCGAAAATGCTCGAAATGTTTACTCACACGGGCAAACATTATTTTTTTTAATTCTATTTTCGACTCCATATTATGCACAAATTAATTTACTTATGTTGACATTCGTTTCTATCGAATGTTATTAATTAAAAATAAATCTATGTTTTATCAAAAGGAGTCTTCATGGAATTAAATCTATTACTAGCAGTTATAACATTGTCACTTGTGGTGGTTATTGGTTTGCCGGACCTGCTTCAAGACCCGGGCTCATATCTACATGGTCCGTCGGCATTGATTGTTATGGTTGGGTCTATTTCCTCTCTTCTAATTAGTTCGAAGTTCAAAAATTTTAAAAAGTTTTTATATGTTTTAAAATTTATTATTTTACCACCTAAAAAAACAGCACCTATCGACGCTATTCATCTCATCGTTAATCTTTCTAAAATATCTAAATCTAAAGGGAAACAAGCGTTGATGCCGGAAATGGAAAAGATGAAAGACCCCTTTATGAAATTTAGCGTTCAACTTATAACAGAAAAACTGGATTATGATTTTATAAAAACAACCCTATATAACGACATTTCTGAGATGGAGAACCGACATGATCATGTGGCGAATATGTATAAAAACATGTCTCAATTTACACCCATTTTTGGTATGATCGGAACCATCATTGGTTTAATTCAGGTACTAAAAAATCTTGAAGACCCATCAAAAATTGGCCCTGCTATGGCTCTTGCATTAGTCACAACTTTATATGGAGGTGTTTTTTCTGGTTTAATATTTGTTCCTTTTAATCAAAAATTGAGAACAATGAGTGAAGAGGAAGCATTCCTTAAAAAACTTCAAACCGAGGGTATTCTTTTAATTGTGAAAGATGAAATTCCTTTAAAAGTTGAAAAATACCTCATGAGTTTTCTAGAAGCCGAAGCTAAACTTAAAAAGAAAAAATAAAGGAATTTATGGCTAGGAAAAAGTCTGACAGTGGTGATAAAGATATAGGTGATGTAATATTTGGGGATTTAATGTCCCAGATGTTAACATTTTTTATTCTGCTTTATATATTTGCTTCTCAAAATACTGCAAAGGAAAGCACTAATCTATTCATGGAGATAAGAAACGGATTTACAAAAACCCTAAAGAAAGAAGTTAAGCCCGTCCCCACAGAAACGGTTAAACCTAAAGAAAAAGAGATAGAAAGTAAACTCAGAGCAATTATCTATGATAAAAACCTAGAAAAATATATTGATATTATTGTTGAAGAAAACAAAATTCGCCTTATTTTTGCTCAACCCGTTCTGTTTGATTCGGCATCTGCCACTCTTAAAAAAGATTTTGAAAAATTTCTCGATCCGATTGCCATTATGCTCAAAGAAATCCCTTATGAAATAGTTGTCGAGGGGCATACTGACAATGTTCCAATTAAGTCTGCAAAATTCCACTCTAACTGGGTTTTATCCTTTTTTAGAGCATATAGCGTTTTAAACTATTTTGTTCAAAAATATGAACTTAATCCGAAAAAGATATCTGCAATCGGATATGGTGAGTATCGACCTAGGTTTTCAAATACCAGTGCAGAAAATAAATCTATGAACAGACGGATTGAAATAAACATCCTCACGAACAGCATTATTAAGTAATCTAATTCATTTTTACTTAAAACCATTGACTTCAATACATAATTTATTTACATTTATTGATGAGGGGAAATGTTTTATAAACTAAGGGACGTTATATCAGGTATGAATAAATTATTTTTTTTTTACTCTTATGTTCTATTTCTCTAGCAATAGATATCGTCGATATTTCCCAAAACTACAAGTACTCTGACGCAGCTGTTTATCTCGTAGAGAATAGTTATATACCCGCTTATACGGACGGCACGTTTCAATTAACTGCAAAAATAAATCCGCTACAATTATCTCTATTTGTCATGTTTTATGGGAATATTAGTTCTAACTATTTTTCAATTGAACCTCATATTAAATATAT
>MFRH01000031.1:4764-9960 GCA_001783275.1 Candidatus Margulisbacteria bacterium GWF2_35_9 | reverse complement strand
AAGTTTTTCCTTATATCCAAACCGCTGTGGAGAGAAATATTATTTCTGCATCACAAAATCTAAAGGAAGCTATTATGGTGTCAGAAAGCAAACCTTTTCTTAACAGACTATTTAAAGACATAAAGGTAGAAGAAACTGATTCAAGAATACTGACTCGTGAGACATTATTAACATTGCTTTCTCAGTCCCCCTCTTTTAATGAACGGGTTTTATCACATAAATCAAATGTCGCCAATAAACAAAAGCAATATGTTGGCTCGTCTGTTAGTGCGTTTATTATGGGGAATGCTTCTGCTCTTGATAAAATAGAGTTAAGCAAATATCGATCTCGGAATATACTTTGGGAAGAAATGTTCTGGGAGGTTGCATCAACGGAGGACATCCGGTATCAACATTTAAATGAAGACTGCTCCAGTGAAGAAATTGATATTTTAACAAAACGATTAAATAAAGCCCTACTCAGCTTCTATGAGGCAAAATTTTGGGTAACAATAGAAGAATGCAATTTTATTTTAAAGGAAAAAGCAGATCATACTGGGGCACTGGCTCTTAAGGGCTCTGCCTTCTATATGCTTCAAGATTTTGAAAAAGCCAAGAAATATTGGAAACGCGTTTTGTTTTATCAACCAGACAATAAAGAAGTCTCTTTTTTTCTTAACACATTGGAATAGTTAATATGAACATTAATAATAAATTTAGTAACTTTTTCAGCTTAAAAATCATACTATTTTTTATCATATTGAATGTTTGTAGTTTATTTGCCAATCAAGGCATCTACTTCAATAACCATTCAGAGATTTTATCGTTTCAACAAATGAAAGAAAAAGAAATACAACTACTTTTAAATAAAATATACGGAATGGATCAGATTCAGATTTCAATCATTGTTAAGACAAAATCTTCCGATACATCTGAAAAACTTCAAACACTATTTCTACCGGGGGTTCCCATTCAGCAATTTTCAAAATCATATATGCAAAATATTTATACCTTTAACCATTATCAAGTTACGTTATGGATAAATTCAAATACAAAAGATGAAGCTGAAGTCATTAATAATGTGAAAAACTGGCTGGATTTTGACATCTATTCAGAGAGTACAATAAAAATTTTTCTTGAAGATTTTGTTAAAGAAGAAAGCAAAGACCTTTTAGTCATCAAGGAAGCATTAAATGCAAACAGCAAATATTTCCAACTTCTTCTTGAAAATAGCGTTAAAACAACTAGCAAAGTCCTTGAAAGCAATGCAAAAAACACTCAAGAACTTCTAAAATTCAGCTCAGAAGAAACAGGCAAACATATTAAACAAATCCTAGATGAATCTAATCTGAAGCTGGCAGAAGAAAAATCAAAAATTGGGATTAAAGAAATTGCATTTCTTGGTATAGGAATACTCCTAATCCTTGTTTTGGCAGGATTTTTATACCCCTTACTAAATATTTCATCCGCTCTTGCAAAAGCCACTGAGAAAAAGGAAGAAGAATCTACCTCCTCCGGTTCAGGAATGTATGGTGGCAGTGCAAGCGTTAAGGGTGACTCTCAAACCATGATTAACAGTGCTGAATTTGGTGGAGGTTCTGGAGGATTACTTGATGACGAACTAACGATAAAAGAGAGCTCCTCTGTTAGAGATTATTTTGAGTTTGTAAATGAATTTAATATATTGAAACTTGCCTATCTTCTTGAAAGAGATAAACCTCAAGATGAAGCAGAAATGGACCATTATTGGCAAACGGTCGCCATTATTATTTCTTATTTACCTGGGAATTATGGTAGCATTATTTTCTCAAGATACGACACCGGAGAACAAGCTGAATTGATACCCTATTTAGCATATGAAATAGAGTACCCCATTGAAGAAATTGAAGGCATTGAAAAAACCTACAAAGAAAAAGTTTCATGCCTTGTTGGAGGACGCCATGCATTAATACCTCTGTTTGATAAATTTCCTGTTGAACGAAAAACCGAACTTACAATGGCCTTGCATGAAAAATATCCTGATGTACTTGCGGAAATACGTGACATGCTTGTCCTCTATGAAGATGTTATCGCTCTACCAAAAGAAGATTTAACAAAACTGTTTATGGAGCTCGATCCTAATTTACTAGCGATGAGTATTATTGGATTGGAGCCAGAAAAATCCAATGAACTTATGAATGGTTTAGCAGAAGGACTCCAAGCCATGATTAAAGAAGTAATCGAGCTCAGAAAAGATAATTATACCGATGTTGAAGTTGCCAACGCAAAAGATGCCTTAGTTAGGACTGCTAAGGCCCTTAATCGCGTCGGAGTAATTGATCTACAACAAAAAGAATTTGGAGTCAGTGAAGGCAGTATGGAGCAAAATGAAATTGACCAGCTGTTCGAAGGATTTAATTAAGTTCAATTTGTCTTGTTTATTTAATCTAAATTTTTTATAATTAACTTAATTGTGGGTGTTCCATTAATAACATTAATGGAGGGGATAATGAAGGTTTCCATAAATGAGTAGAACTAGGCATAAACAAAGAAAATTGGTACAAAATCCTGATGTAATTATTACAGACAAGAATCCATCATCTACAAATGAAAAACCAGCAACCACCGAAGAAATAGCAGCAAATATTACTTACATACAACAAGTAAAAAAAGAAGAAGCCTCCATTCCCAACGAAATATCTCCCATCGAAGAGGAAAAGAAACAAATTCTTGAAGAAATAGATGAGTTAAAACAGAAAAAAGAAGCTCTTATACAAAATGTTAAACAATTTGAAGAAAAAAAACGTGCAGAATTTGATGCAGCCAAGGAAGAACAGAAGAACGCAGTCAACGAATATTTTGAAAAAAGAAGAACATTGCTTAATGAAATTCAAACTCTGAGAACAACAAAATATTATTATAGCAAAAATCCCCAACAAGCTGAATCGATGTTAAATAAAACAGGTATTGGTGGATCAGATAGTGGCAATCCTTTTGCTGAAATAGAAGAATTAAAATCGAAAGCATTTAAAGAAGCAAATCAGATTAAGACAGATGTTTTAAATGAAGTTCAAGATATAAAGAGAACAACCCAAAAAGAAATAGATGAGTTTAAAAAACAAGTTTATGATGAAGCTCGACAGATTCAAACCTCCGCCCACAGAGACGCAGAGGTTTTAATTTCAAAAGCTCATCAAGAAGCTGAGCTTATTAAAAGAAACGCCCATAACGATTCTGATCAACTAAAGAAAAGTCTCCATCACGATATATACAAAATCAACAATGAATCTGAAACTCAAGCTAAACAAATAATAAAAAATGCTCAAGAAGATGCAGCAAATATAAGAACCAAGGCAGAAGAAGAAGTTAAGCTAATAAAAAATAAGTATCTTCAAGAAATTGAAAATCTTAAAGATTTATCCTTAAAAGAAGCAGCTATCATGAAAGAGTCTATAGTTGATGATCTTCGAACTCTTGAACTAAAAAAAATAAAAATCCAAAGTGACATTAATGAAATAAAAGAAAATGCGGAAAAACAAGCTGCCCTTGCAATAAAGAATGCGCTTGAGGAAGCTTCAAATATAAAGACAAAAACAGAACTTGAAATAAAAATATTTCATGAGCAAAACCTTCAAGATATTGAAAAACAAAAAAGTTCATCTCTTAAAGAAACCATAAATATGAAAGAGGCTATACAAGAGGAGATTCGATTACTTGAGTTAAAAAAAATAAAAACTCAAAATGAGCTTCTTGAGATTAAGGAACATGCAAAAAAGGAAGCAGACTGTATTATTAAGGAAGCGATTGATAAAAGCAATGAAATCCAAGCGGATTCTTTTAACACTACTAATCATAAATATCGCGATATCATGGATTCTTCAGAACAGGAATCACAAAGGATTATTCAGGATGCTGAAAAACAAGCTGCTAACATCCTTAAACAAGCATCCATAGATGCTGATATTTATGAAAAAGAAATATCAGCAATTTGTCAAAACGACTATGAAGACATGATTAATAATGCAAAAAAAGAAGCAGAATTCATTAAATCATCTCTTGAAAATGACGCAATTAATATACATAAAAAAAATGAGGAATTAGTAAAAAAATCTCAAGAACAACATGAAGAAGTTAAACGAGAATCTATCAAAATATTAAAAGATGCCGAAGCTAAAGCAGCTAACATCATAATTTCTGCTCAAAGAGAAGCAAGTATTATAGATGGAACATCACATAAAAAGTTAAATGAAATTGATAAACTAACTAATGAAAAGAATATTCTTATAACAGAAATTAATGACGCAACATCTTCAAAACTATCTCTAGAAAAGGAGCTTCAGGATCTTAATGCTGAAATTGGAAAAGCTGAACAAACCATCATTGATAAAAACAATGACTTGCAGTTAACAATAACGAAGATTAAAGAGGAAGCAACTAATCGCGCGCAGGACATAATAAGCGCAGCTGAAAATCAGGCTCAATCGATTATCTCTGATGCAACAAAAGAAGCAGATAGTATCTTATCTTTCTCGTTAGAGGATACTGAGAAAAATTATAATGAACAGTTAAGCAAAGCTGAAAAAGAAGCTGATTTAATTAAGCAAAACTCTATTGCTGAGGCTAATTATATTCTTGAAAATGCTGGGAATGAAGTTAACATCCTTTTTATTGAAAAACAGAAACATATCGAAGAAATAGCCAAAATAAAAGACGAGATTATGCATGAGCGAAATCTCTTATCAAATGAAAAAGCTACTTCATCCCTAACTGCAAAAGAAATTATTGAAAAAGCTAAGACAGATGCAGATAAAATAGTAAATGATATTATTCAAAATGCAAAAGAAGAAGCTTTTTACATAATGAAGCTTGCAGATGAGGAAGCAGAAACATTAATTAGTACGACTCAAGAAAATGCGAATTTGATTCTTCAAAAAGCCCAGGATGAAGCAGAAAGTATTCAACTGGATTCGAACCTTAGTATTCAAAACGATATCGATACAATTATAAAAAAATCACATGATGCATCTGAAATAATCATTAAAGAAGCAAACCTTAATGCTGATAGTATTATTAAAGCTGCAAATGATGAGGCTCGAATTATTCAGGACTCAATGGAAGAAAAAGCCTTTCTAATTATTCATGCTGCCGAAGAAGATGCCATGAATTTAAGACAAGTATCCCAAGAAGAAGCTGGGAAGATTATCCTTAAAGCACACGACGAATTTGATCTTTATAAGT
>MFRH01000031.1:0-4745 GCA_001783275.1 Candidatus Margulisbacteria bacterium GWF2_35_9 | reverse complement strand
CATATCGAGATTAGAGAGCTAAAAAAAGCGGCTGAAGAAGAGGCCAACCAAATGCTTCTTGATTCTCAGGACCAAGCAACACATCTTATAAAAGCTGCCCAGAGTGAAGTTCTCATCTATCAGGAAAAAATGAATCAAAGTATTGTTGATGAGATAAACAACAAAAAAACACATGCCCAGGAAGAAGCGCAGAATATTATCAATGAAGCAAAAAACAAAGCGAACGAACTTTTAACCACCGCTCAACTTGAAATTAATACAAATAAAGAATCATATGACCAAGATATTTCTGACACTAAATCCTTGGCAATTCACGAATGCGAGCAACTAAAAGCCGACACTGTTGTTGAATGCGAAACAATCAAGACAACCGCTAAAAAAGAATCAGATGCTATTATTAACGATGCCATTAATCAGGCTGAGGAAATTCTTACCAAGGCAACGACAAAAGCAAAAAGCGATTTGCAGGAGTCATATACTAAGTGTCAGGATATGCTTCATAAAACAAAAATCCATGTAGATTTACTGAAAGCAACAACTCAAAAAGAAATTCATGATCTTCAGGAAAAAACATATCAAGATGTTTATGAATTAAAAAACGCGACGATGAAAGAAAGCTCTGAAATGAAACTTGCAATACAACAAGAAATTGAAAATAAACGTGAGGCCTTTCAGAAAGAGCTTGCTATCATGAAAAGTAGCACTCTCAGTGAAGCAGAAAGAATAAGAGACAAAACAATCAAAGATGCTGCAGAATTAAAAGAGACAACTGAATCAACTGTCTATGCTCTTAAACAAAAAACTATTGAACAGATAAATGCATTTAAAACGATTGAAATAAATAAAGTAAATGAATTAAAAGAAATTACAAAGAAAGAACTAAGTTCTCTAAAAGAACGAGCTGTTAATGAGGCGCTTGCCATTCGAAATTCTGCGATAGAAAGTGGCAATCATTACAAGGAAGACGCTGAAAATGACGTAGCCAAATATAGAAAACACACCGAAGATGAATTAAATCGGATGAAAGAATCTATTCAATTGGAAATACATATTCAAAAGCAAAATGCTCAACAGAAAATGAACGAACTCATGAAACAAACCATAAAAGAAGCAGAAGAAATAAAAGAAAATGCCTTGCAAACTGCAAAATCTCTACAAACAAATGCATATGACGAATCTGATAAATTAAAAATAGATGCTCAAAAATATTCTGATGAATTATTTGCAAAAACAAGAGAAGAAATCAATAACCTTCGAACAAAAGCTGAAAGCGATATTAACCAACAGAAATTGGCTGCCAATCTTAGAGTTCAAAACCTAGTTAAACAAGCTAATGAACAGGCAACAAATATCACTCGAAATGCTGAACAAACCGCAAAAGAAGTGGTTCGCAATACTATGCATAATGAAGTACAGCTTATTAAAAACAGAGCGGTACAGGATATCGAATTATTCAGGTCCAGCGTTTTAAAAGAGATTCAAATTATTAAATTTGATAACGAAGAAAAAGCTCAAAATTTAAAACAGAATATAGAGCAATATATTATCAATCTTAAGAAACAGGCTATTAATGATGCCAGAATTATTAAAGCAGAAATAGCAAACCTAAAAAAGCAAGCTCAACTTGAAGCAACCAACATTAAAAAGAAAGCCTATGTTGATACAATGAACATCAGTGATACTGTTCAGTCTGCTGATACTATAAATCCTTATAAAATTGTTTATAAAAGTACTCAACCTAAATCAACTCCAGCCTCTGGAGTTCTAAACAAAGTCATATCAAATGAATCTGAACATATTCAATCGATTATTGATAATGAACTAAATCATATAAAATCTACTGCTGCATTGGATATGGATTCATTAAGAGAAAAAACCTTAAGTGAAGCAAAGGAAATAAAAGCAGAATTTATTTTCTAATATAATTATGATAATTAAATTGACTAAGTTTATTAAGTTTTATATATTCATTATATAAGGGTAAAGATATGAAAACGATGCAAATGAACAAAACAATACTTAAAACTAACCCCGACATTGAAATTATTCATAATGTATCTTCTAGCAAAATAGAACTTTTAAAAAAAGCAAAAGATATTGCAGCATCAGCTGAACAAGAAGCATCTCAAATTATTCAAAATGCAATTGATATCCAAAATAATGCGAAACAATTTGAGCTAAAAGCAAAAGAACAAGCCAATGAGATTATACAAACAGCAGTTCAGCATGCTAAAGATTTAAAACAAGCCATACAGCAAGAAATTCTCGTATCCACACAAAAAGCAAGAAAAGAAGCAGACTCGATTATAAAAGCAGCTGCGGCAAATATATCCAATCCGAAAATAGATAGTATCAAAAATTATACAAATGAAACAAGCCTAAATACAAAAACAATCATTCAAGAAGAACTTGATAATCTAAAATCTATTGCAAGAACTATCGGTAGCCAAACTATGGCCACTATAAATAAGGATGCTCATAATATTCGGATGTCAGCTATTGTTGAGGGCGATAGTGTCATTGAATCTGCCAAAAATGATGCGAAACTAATAAAAGATGCAGCGTTGGATGAAGCTGAACGAATTATGAAAGCGGCTAGAACCGTAGCGATGAATTCAATCGAAGCAGCTATTAAAGAAATGACCCCTTCTTTATCAAGTGCCATTACTACTGAACTTAAACATCAATACATGCAAGAGATAAAATCAATCAATGCGATTGTTATTGAGGATCTTCAGGAACAAATTTCTACAACTAGAAAAGAAACCTCCTTTATAAAAGAAAAAACGCTCAATCAAATTGAGGATTTAAAAAAAGAAGCTGATCAAGAAATAAAGCATTTAAAAACAATCGGTTATCATGACATTGCGGAATCAAAACTTGCTCTTCAGAATGAACTATCTGAATTAAGAATGGAAGCCCAAAAAGAGGCAAATGACATTAAACACGAAGCAGCTGAAGATGCTCGTAATATAAAAATGGCCGCTATCAGTAATCTCGATTTGATTAAGACTCAGGTTGAAGAAGAAATTCAGTCTATCCGAGAAAATTCTGCCCGTGACCTTAACTATCTAGAACAACAAAAAGATAGTTTTATGGAAGGATACAATAAATCTGTCAGCGAATTATCTGCTCTCCTCGCTCAAGAAAAGGAAACTGTAAAAAATAAAATTAATGAATATAAAAATTACTATACGAAAACAAAAGAACACATCGTAACTGAATTACAAAATCTAAGAAAGATAAATGAAAATCAGAAACTGGATCATGAAAATAAAATCAGGAAGACTAATGAAAAGAATGTTATTGAATTCGCTAGGATGAAACATGTTTTTATTGAAGACCGAGAAACTTATAATTCTCAATATATAAACAAACTTAGTCAAATAAAAGAACATTTTAACAAAAGTATCCAAAAGAAAGAACAGCTCTACCAAGGCATCATAAAAGAAAAACAGGACTTAATTCTAACTAGCCAAAATCTATTGCAAAAAAAATCTGAAGATTTAAAAAATGAATATACCTCCAGAATTAATCAGATTCGAAACAATTACGAACCATTACTTGCGGCAGAAAAAAAACGATATGAAAACTTATTGGCTACCATGAATCAAAAAAAAGAACATATCGTCAATAACTTTCAAGGACTCATTGATTCCATAGACTAATTGTCGTACAAATGTTTATGTAATTTATAGATTGTCTTGTTTATTCCAATTAAGTTTTTTATAATTTAGATTAACGAGTTTCGTTTGAAACTTTTGGGAAAAACTGTATTACATACTGTTCAAGTTAGATTATAATTTAGGGGATAATATCGGTTTCATTTATGGCTAATAACAAAAAAACAAAAAATATTATTTCCAATCCGGATATTAATGTAATCAATTCAAATAAGGACGAACAGAATTCGTCCCTTCTACCGAATACAATCCAAGCCATTCAAAAGATTGCCAGTCAAAAAATATTACTACAGAAAGATCTTTCTTCTGCAGAACATACGAAGAAAGTGTTAGAAAAAGAAATTGAATCCTTGTCTAAAAATAAAGATGATATTATTAAAAATGTTAAAGATTATGAAGATAAAAAACGAGAAGAATTACAAGAAAACAGAATAAAACATAAAAGCATCATTCAAACATATAATACAGAAAGACAAATGCTTTTAAACGATATTCAAAAACTTAGAAAATCGAAATTTTTTCTTCAAACTAATGATGAAAGTTTAGATCATTCAAAAAATGATTTAAATAAGCGATTGAACGATGTTTTAGATGTTCATACCGATGGGAAATTAGAATCCGTTCTTAAAGATATCCAAGTTTTAAACAGCGTGGCTCATAATGAAGCTAAGGCATTAAAGGACAAAGCGTTGATAGAATCGGACGATTTGATAAATACAGCGTATATGGAAGCAAAACAAATAAAATTAAATGCTCGGAATGAAGCGAACAGTATTATTGAAAATGCCCAAAATGAGGTCAGAAATTTAAAAATTAATGTCAATCATGAAACCGATGAAAAAATCCGTTCAACAGAGAGACAAGTTGACTCAATTCTTAAAGCCTCGAAATTTGAATCTGATGAATATATAAATAAAGCTCGTATAGATGCTGGACAAATCAAGTACGCTGCTACTATCGAAGCAACCACTCTGTTAAATAAGGCTCAGGCTGATGCTTCTACCATTAGCCAAAAATCAAAAGCCGAAGCAGATAGTATTATTGCTATTGCTAAAAAAACAG
>MFRH01000030.1 GCA_001783275.1 Candidatus Margulisbacteria bacterium GWF2_35_9 | reverse complement strand
GGATAAAGACGGAATCATCATTTCTGTTAATAAAGAAATATTCCCGGCGTATAAAATAGGGCAACAAGTTCCAGCTGAATAAATGATTAACGAATGTTTTTATTTTCTAAGTTTACAATTTCTGAAGAAGGGCTTAGCATAACTCCCGTGTCACCTTTACCAGGATATTCTTGGGTATTTAGCACATAGCGCATCGCTTCCTTTCGGCCCAAGTCTTTATGGTTTCCCTTAATGACAACCCATGGACTCAGAGACGTGCCGGTTTCGCGAAACATGGCTTCTTTAAATATCGTATAATCTTCCCATTTTTGTTGTGCCAACGTATCCACTGTACTTAGTTTCCATTGTTTCAGGGGATCATGACGACGTTCTTCAAGTCGATGTTTTTGAACCTCTAAATCGATAGAAAACCAGAGTTTTATAAGCTGAGTGCCGTCTTCAATTAACATTTTTTCAAATTGTATCACTTGCTTCATAAATAATTTATATTGAGCGTCGGTACAAAATCCCATCACCGGTTCGACTACTGCTCGGTTGTACCAGCTACGATCAAATAGAACTATTTCTCCTGGGTTAGGAAGTTGCTGAATATAACGTTGGAAATACCACTGGCCTTTTTCTAAATCCGTTGGTTTTGGTAACGCAACAACCCGGTAGGCTCTGGGGTTTAAGAAGCGAACAAAGCGCATGATAGCTCCGCCTTTACCAGCAGAATCTCTACCCTCAAAAATAACTACTAAACGTTTTTTGCTTTCCTGTATCCATTTTTGCAATCGAACCATTTCTATTTGAAGATTAATATATTCGGGATCATTTTCTAATGAATGAAAGGGCAAACTGTCGCTCATGATTACTCCTTATTAGTAGTCATAATTATAAAGGACGGGGTTGATTCTTACTAGAGGAATTAATTATGTCAGAAAAAATGAAAAAAACCTTTAGCTTATTAATCTTGTGTTCAAAATTTATATAATATATGTGGGTGTAGAGTATTGTAAAAACGATAATTATAAATATACTTTAGTATGGGTCAATAATTTTATTTTTTTAGGGGGAAGAATTCATATGAAAAGTATTTCGATAAGAAAACGAGTTTTATTTATAACATTAACAATGGCAATGGTTCCAATAAGCATTCTCGCAGGGTTGGTAGTAATTCAAAATATCAAGACCACAAAGGTAGCCGAGATTATGAGTATGGATGTAGCCAACTCGAATATGGAACAAATATTGAGGGGGATTAATCTTGCCTTAAAATTGGAAGAAAAAAATGCCTTGGATAATGTAGAAAAAAGTATGAGGGTCTTAAACAAAAATATAAGTGAATACGGTAAAATTACTTTTGAGAAAAGTAACCAGATAACTTGGAAAGCGGTTAATCAATATAATCAAGAATCTATCGATATAGTTCTTCCAGCAATCAAATATGGCAATTATATATTAAGTAAAGTATCTGACAGTTCAGTAAATGTACCTCTTGTAGACGATGTACCAAAGATGATTGGCGGAGCGTGTACAATATTTCAGAGAATGAATGACGAAGGCGATATGATAAGAGTCGCAACAAATGTTCTCAAGACGGATGGGAAAAGAGCTATTGGGACATATATTCCGAAAATAAATCCAGATGGGAAAAGAAATCCCGTAGTTGAAAAAATACTTCAAGGTGAGAGCTACATGGGTAGAGCATATGTTGTTAATCAATGGTATATAACAAAATATGAACCGATTTATGATGAAAATAAAAAGGTGATAGGGATGACCTTTTTTGGTGTTCCACAAAATGACATCGTAAGAATAAAAAGTGATTTATATAAAATTAAAGTTGGAGAAAATGGCTATGTTTTTGTTTTAGATAGTACCGGAAAGTATGTTGTTTCTGCTAAAGGTAAACGAGATGATGAAAACATACTGGAATCCAAAGATAGTAATGGAAAATATTTTATCAAGGAAATGATAGAGAAGTCTAGAACTATGACGGAAGAAGACATAGCTTCAATTCGTTATCCATGGAAAAATGACGAAGGCAATGCTGAAATGAAACTTACTCGATACATGTATTTCAAAGGATTCGATTGGGTCATCGCTGCGGGTACTTATGAGAAAGAGTTAATGACTGTTAAAAATGGGATTAATAATATAACAAAACAAACAATGCTCGTTATCGTATTAATTTTAATAATGACATATGTCATAAGTATCATAATCGTTCAGGTATTTAAACTATTTTTAACAAGAGAATTTGAAGGAATAACGTCATATATTGCGAAGATTGCGTCAGGAAATCTTCAGGAAAGATATCAATTATCTGCTGGTAAATGCTCTGATATAAGAAAATGTGGAAAAACAGAATGTCCAGAATTCAATAGAGCTGACCATGTTTGCTTTTACAATGTGGGTAGTTTCGCCCCAGAATTTGGTAAAGAGATTATGTGCCCTTCAATTATTAATAGAAAATATTCCAGCTGTAAAGAATGTAGCGTTTATAAAGATATAATGAGAACAGAAATGGGAAGACTTGGCGCAACTGTAAACGCCTTAATGGATAGTTTGCAGAGTACTATAATAAAGGTAAAAAAGTTTACAGTTGAGGTTGAGGAAACAGCAAGCAATGTTTTTATAAATTCAGAGGAAACAAGAAGTTCAATCGACGATGTTGCCAATGAGATAAATAAGGTTGCCTATGGGGCAGAAGCACAAAATACAAAAGTTAAAGATGCTTCAGAAATTTTGAAGAAAGTGAAGGAACAGGCAGAGGAAAATGAACGATTGGTCTTAGACGGAGAAGAAGCTGTTAATAATAGCATTTCCAAACTTGAGCAGATTGTTCAGGCAATTGAAAGTATCACTCATGATACGCAGGGTCTTAGCGACTTATCAAATGAGATGGTTATAGTATCCAATGACGGAAAGAATACGGTTGATGAAGTATTGAAATCGATAGCGACGTTAACTGTAATTGTTCAAGAGATTAAGGTAAATTCAAATGAATTGGGTAATAAATCAACGGAGATAGGAAATATTGTAACGGTTATAAACGAAATAGCTGGTCAGACAAATTTATTGGCGTTGAACGCAGCGATCGAAGCGGCAAGAGCTGGTGAGCATGGGAAGGGCTTTGCGGTTGTTGCAGATGAAGTTAGAAAATTAGCCGAGAGATCAGCAAGTGCAACAAAAGAAATAGCAGGATTAGTAACAGGTATTCAACAAAAAACAGAAGAGACTGTTCGATCAGTAGAGACTGGTTCTGACGAAGTTGAAAGAATGGTAGCAATGTCAAATGAAGCGAAACATGCGTTAGAAAAAATCAGCGATTCAGTGGATAGAAATACTGACCAAATTCAAAATATTTCTGCTTCAACGGAAGAAGTTAACGCCAGTTCAACAGAGGTACTCGAATCGACAGCAAGATTGTCAGCATTTATGCAAAAGAATAAAGAGGATTCTGTTTTAATAAGAACAGGCGCTGAGAGAATAAACAGTAGTGTTGCCGATATTGAAATTATTACAGCGGAAAATTCAATGATTTCAGAGGAAGTATCAGCAGCAACACAAGAAGTTTCAGCAACTGCTTCAGAAATAGCCGATTCATCGAATAAACTTAAGAAAATGGTTTCTCAATTAAAGAGTTTGCTAGAATTTTTCAAGACTTAGGTAACTAAGTCTTGAATAATACTCCTTATATCCTCAGTCGAATTTACGTTATAATTAGCCTGAGTTGCACTTAATCCGACTTTTATTGAATAAGCTGATTTTGGTATTGCCTTGAACAAGTCTTCATCTGTCCAGTCGTCTCCTGCAGCAAGTATGAAGTCATGTTTTATTCGGTTCATCCAGACTGTAGCCGCTCGGCCCTTATTCACTCCAGAGTTTTTTATTTCGAGTACTTTATTTCCTTCTAACACCTGTAGTCCAAAATTCCTGACATAATAACCAAGGTCATCTACCAATTCTCGAATACGCATTAAACCAAATTCAGAATCAACTTTTCGATAGTGCCATGCTAAAGAAAATCCTTTTTCTTCGATAAATGAACCAGGAGTTCGGTCTGCATAAACTTGCAAAACGGGTTTGATTTCCTTTTTCCAATCGGTATTTAACTCTTCAATCATTTCCCATTTGCTGTTGATCGCCTTAAGCCATACACCATGTTCAGCAGTAAAATTGACGGGTAAATCCCCAAGCCACTTATCCAATGTTTCCCTGTCTCTTCCACTAATAATCACAATCGTATTCTTGGGATCATCTGATAACTTTTTTAATAGCAATAATAGTGCTTGTTCTGGTTTTGCCTTTTCTGGCTTATCAAAAAAAGGCATTAATGTACCGTCATAATCCAGAAAGATGAGTCGGTTATTGCTTTTTTTGTATTGTTCAATAATTGAAGTTCGTTTGCTTTCTGTTAGTAAGAGATACATATTTTTCTGAATGATTTTTGTTGCTTTTATGCTATCCATAAAATCCTGGCCCCATCGCATAACATCATAACGTTTCAGTCGTTCTCGCATTATTTTATTTTGCTGCTTCTGCATATTTATTGGCATCGTCAGTGCAAGGTTAATGGCATCAACTATGCCATCCAGATCATTTGGATGAATGATAATAGCTTCTCCAAGTTCTTTTGAAACGCCTGCCATTTCACTGATAATGAGGACTCCGGTATTGTCTTGTTTAGTAGCGAGATACTCTTTAGCCACTAAATTCATCCCATCTCGAAGTGGTGTGACGAGGGCAACATCTGCCATATTATATAAAGCAAGCAAGGTTTTCATTTGCACAGAACGGTTAATGTACCAAATTGGCTGCCATTCCATGGTTCCATATTTTCCGTTTATATGGCCAATCAATTCATTAACTTGACGATTTAATTGTTCATAAGCATCCACCTTTGATCGGGTAGGAACAGCAACAAATACTAGTATTACGTTGCCGCGATAAATTTCATTTCTTTCAAGGAATAGTTTATATGCCTCCAGTCTCTCAACAATGCCTTTTGTATAATCCAGTCTATCAACTGATAATATTATTTTTTTGTTTTGGACACTGTTTCTTATTCTGGTAATTTCTTTTTTTACATCCGTTCTTTCAGATGAAGAGTTGAACCCATCAAAATCGATGCCAAGGGGAAAGGCATCTACTTTAACAATTCTATTTTGAAGTGTGATTAGATTATCTTTTGTATCGACACCTAGAACGCGGTGAACACTACTTAAAAAGTGTCTGACATAATCATAGGTATGAAAACCGATGACATCTGCACCTAATAAGCCTTGAACTAATTCTTTTCTCCAGGGCAGTAAGCGGAATAACTCAAAGGAAGGGAACGGAATATGAAGAAAAAAACCGATAATAGCGTCGGGATATTTTTTCCGAATCATTTCAGGTAATAATAATAAATGATAATCATGTATCCAGATAACGTCACCTGGCTTATATTGTTGATCGATTACATCAAAGAAGTGTCGATTCACTTTTTTGTAGATTTCCCAAGCATGATTGTCATACTCGGTGTATTGTATGAAGTAATGAAACAAGGGCCAAATGGTTTTATTTGAAAAGCCGTGATAGTATTTTTCTACGTCTGTGCGTGATAGCCAGACAGGAGAACACTTAAAGTCAGTGATTAGTTTATTTCCAATATTGATGAACTCTTTTTTATCGATTTTATCGTTGACGATCCCCGGCCACCCGATCCAGATACTTTCCTCATATTGCTGATAAAAGGGCTTGAGTCCGGTGATTAGTCCTCCTACACTTGGCTCATAAGTAAAGTGACCTTGCTTCTTTCCTATGCTAACAGGTAACCGATTCGAAACCGTAACAAGTCTGATAAATAAAACCTCCTCTTATTCTCTGCCCTATAGTTTATTCATATAAAAAATAAAATGAGCAGTGAAGCTAATGCACAACAATTGGTTAGAATTAAAATAGTTAGTATGCTGAATACCAATTGTGAATGGATAATTTTATTATAGCATATTTTTGGCGGAAATTGTTGGGGTTGAACAAATTATGCAGAAATTTAGGCCAATAAATTTAAAATATTTGCTTGGTGTATATGAAAAAAATGAATATTAAATGGAAAGAGAACGATATATGTGTAACACAATTATTTGGAGAAGATGTGAGAAAAAAAGTTATTTCCCAGCTGGGTCAATCAATTTCTGATTTTGGGTATTTATCCCCGCATAGTTCATTTTACAGGATGGTTAAAGATATCGGCCGTTTGATGAACATGGTGTTTATTAATCACAACACAATAATCGAGCCTAATAGTGATTACCTCAGATTTAACGATAAAGATATTTTGCATATAACGAGTCATGTTAAGTTTATGAGTGCGCTTAGAGAAGGTACAACGGGTAATAAAGAGATTCTTAGAATAAATGGGGTAAAAAAAATGGAAGGTGTTAGACGATATTTGGATGTAATAGAAAAAATAAGAGCGATGTTGTTTTCTTTGGTCACAGATAAAACTTATGGATCAGAAAATGATCTTATTATCTTGTTATCTTCTGTTTTGCATGATGTTGGAAAGTGTAGAGGGTCTTACTTACATCATATTAATGGAGCCGATTTAGTGGATACGTATGTTTTTGATAAATTGAGTAAATACTCAGATGTATTATCAAATAGAGTAAGAGACATCGTTCGATTTTATATACGGCATCATCTTGCTTTTGGTTCATGGATGATGACCTTTAAATATATAGACCAGCAACCACCTGAAAGGATAAAAAATAATTCAAGATGGATGAAGATGTTCCTATCTGAATTAAACCAATTGCCGGAACCTTTAAAATATCCTTATCTTTCTTCAAATGAAGGAAAAGCCTTTATGAAAAATGAGGGATATCTTTTTTTTCTAACCCTTTCTCTAATCAATATTCCAGGCGAAATTTCTTCAAAATATGTAGCTCGGAATGGATCTATTGTCCAAGTACATAGCCCCTTATTAACACAAGTTGAAGGAATATATGATGTCTTTAGTTACGAAGATAAAGAAACGGTGAGAAGGCAAATTGAAATGATTGACGAAATGAATTCAGATAATAGTTAACGCAATTTTTATGCCGTCCGCAGCACTGGAAATGATCCCACCGCTAGAACCGCTACCTTCTCCGGCAATATACAAATTATCAAACCCGCTGCAAAGTAAGTTCTCTTCCCGAACGGCTTGCAAGGGTGAAGATGTTTTACTTTCAAGACCCATGATGAGCCCTGTATCAAAGCCTTTTATTTTCTTTGAAAAATCAATGAGCCCAGCACGAAGGGATCGGCTGATTTTTTCTGGAAGTAATTCCCAGAGTGGTGCTGCTTTTAGTCCTAAGGGGTAGCTACATTTTGCAGAAAGTGTTGGCTCGGTCATATTAATAAAATCGCTGATGGTACACGCCGGCAGTTGATAACCATTAGTAAACTCAAAAAAACGGTCTTCAAGTTTCTCCAGCCAATCGAGAGCTTCTAGCGGAGTAAATGCTTTATTTTCCAGTTCTTCTGGATTAATTCCAGCCACGCATCCAGCATTGGCAAAGAGGCCATTCCGTTGGTAATTGCTCATCCCGTTTACAATGCTAGAATTTTCTTTAGCACTTGCTTGAACAACCATTCCCCCCGGGCACATGCAAAAAGTATACACTGGTAACAAGCCATCGGCATTAAAGGTTAGTCGATACTCGGCTGCTTTTACTCCGGGAAGGCTTTCTTTTCCCCACTGAGCCATGTTAATGAGTGACTGGAGATGTTCTATTCGACATCCGATTGCAAAGTTCTTGGTGCGAAACTGGACGCTATTTTTAATGAGCATCCGATAAGTATCAAAAGCAGAATGCCCAGATGCAACGACAAAGACGTCGGCATCAATCTTGCCTGTTGAGGTAATCGCGCTTGTAACATGGCCATTCACGATTTCTAAATCGATCAGGCATGTATCAAACAAGATGGTTCCGCCCAAGCGTTCGAAGTTGTTTCTTAAGTTTTTTACGATGACTTTTAAATTATTGCTACCAAGATGGGGATGGCTGAGGTATTTAATTTCCTCAGGAGCACCAGCGTTTATATAATGTGTAAGAATGAACTGTTTCTCTGTGTTAATGTGCTTGCTTCTGCTGGTAAGTTTCCCGTCAGAAAATGTTCCAGCACCGCCTTCGCCAAAAGCATAGTTGGCATTTGGATCGAACGTGCTGCCCGATTCAAATTGTAAAATGTGTTTGCTACGTTTTTCTACATTTGGTCCTCGTTCAATTATCGTGGTTGAAAATCCAGCTTTTTGTAAGACCAATGCGCAAAAATATCCAGCGGGACCACTGCCGACCACGAGTGCTTTTTTATTTCTTTTTTTATGATCAATGGTTAAGCTGGGAGTGGATTCTTTCTCACTGCCTCTAATTTCTTTAGATTGAATCCCAATGGTAATGACCCAATGGATATCCGCTTTTTTTCGTGCATCCAGGCTTTTATGTTCTATGGAATAGGTATACTCTTTAATACTCAGTTTTTTTTCTATCTTTAAGCGAATGTCGTCGACAGAATAGTTGGTTGGTAGTTTGAGTTGAATTTCTTTATAGCCCACAATATTATGATTCTAGCTTGAAAATGTGTAATAGTGAAATGAAATAAATGATATTTGAAAATAGCAACACATCAGAATATACTATGACCATAATGATATCAAACACAATTACAAGTAGTAGTAACGAGAAAATTAAGTTTCTACGAAAACTGGGACAGAAAAAATATCGAGATGATTCGGGAATGTTTTATGTTGAAAACCTGAAAACAATTTGCGATGCATTTGACTCTGGTTATATATTCGACAGTCTTTTTATTACTCAGGATATATACGAGAAAGAGGCTCAATTACTTAAACCGATTTTAAATAATTCACAGGCTGTGTTTATAATAAATGAGCAAATTAATAAAAGTTTTTCCTTTCTCGATACTCCTTCTGGAATATGTGCAGTTTATAAGAAGTCTATAAAAAAAATAGATTTATCTAAATCAGTAATTTACTTAAATTCAATTAATGACCCAGGAAATTTGGGAACAATTCTGCGTACCGCACTGGCATTTGATTTTTGCAATATTGTTATTGATGAAACCAGTGTCGATTTATATAACCCAAAAACACTCGGTGCGGCAAAGGATGCCGTATTCAAATTAAATATCGAGCTTGATGATAACCAGTTTTTGCTAAAAAAAATAAAAACGGACATGCCGATTTATGCCACACGACTGACTGATGCAATCGAGTTGAGCGAGTTGAACCCCCCAGATTTATTCTGCATCGTGTTTGGCAATGAAGCTCTGGGGATAAGTGAGTCTACTTCAAAACTAGCAGATCAATTCATTGGGATTAGAATGAATAAACAAATGGAGTCCCTGAATGTGGCAATTACCGCAAGCATTATGCTTTATCGTTTAAGAAAAAACTAGTTTTTGCTAACTCTTTTTCTTTTCCTTCGAAATTTTCTCTAGGAGTTCCATTAGTTTTTTCTCATCCAGATTTTGAGTGTTGTTTTCAACCTTCACCGGTTTGCTGGCATCACCAAAGTAAAAGGTCATATGCGGGAAAGGAATTTCAATGCCAAGTTCATCAAAACGGTTCTTCATGCGGCGATTAAATTCGCGACCGATGAACCATTGCTGGATTGGAACAGTTTTAATACGCGCTTTAATAATAATAGCGGAGTCGGCAAATTTATCCAGTCCAAGTATTTCCATTGGTTCTAAAATGAATTTACCATAATTTTCATCAGCTTCCATTTCTGTACCAAGTTGCTTTATAACTTCTATTACATTATCAACATTTTCCTTATATGCCACTCCGATATCCATCAGATAAAAAGAATAATCATGAGTCATATTTGAAAGGGTGGTAATCATGCCATTAGGGAAGATATGAACCGTGCCATCCAGTCCTCGCAGTACGGTGATTCGTAAATTGACTTGCTCCACTAATCCGCCGGTTCCGTTAATAATGGCAACATCGCCGACGCGTATCTGGTCTTCAAAAATAAGGAATAAGCCACTGATAATATCTCGAACTAAATTTTGTGCCCCAAACCCAACGGCTAAACCTAGAATCCCAACGCCGCCTAGAATGGGCTTGATATCTATTCCAAGCGCAGTTAGGATCATCATACTGATAATGACAAAAATTGCGATATTTATGGTTTTTTGGCTTAATGATGCAAGTGTTGTGGCTCGTTTTTCTGTTTCACCTTTACTAACTTTTCTGAATTTTCCCATTCGATTAACCGCTTCTTCTTTTAACTTATGAATAATGAATTTTGAACCTTGAAGAGCTAAGAATCCGACAAGCAGTAAAAAAAGAATTTGAAGAATTTTGATTACAATATAAATATTAGACTGAAGGGGCTTATAAATATCGATTCCCCAAATTTCAAAGAGAATAAACATACTAAAGAGAATAATAATTATGTGCGCAATCCGATTTAGAATAGTTAAGGAATAATTGGTTTGCTTTATAAATTCTGGTAATTTTTTTTCAAAGGATTTTGTGAATTCAAACACTCTAGTCACAACAAATCCTAATAAATAAACCAGTCCATATGTTAACAATATTAGAGCGAGGGTTTTAATAGTATTCGCGAATAAATAATTAAAAAAAGTAACATCATTAATCACTGACAGTATAAGCAGGACCCATACATCCAATATGATTAAGGGAAATAATTTTTGAAGAATAAAGTTATAAATTTCAATAAATCGATTTTTCCAGACAGAATTATTTTTGTTGATAGCAATAAATAATTTTTTTTCGGTTGGTTTACGAATTTGAGAAAGTAAAATGATAGCAAAAAGGGATAACCCAGCTTTATAAATAATAGCGATTAATAGAGCAAAGGCAAATTGTTTAAAGCTGTAATTAATGATAAATAGAACAAACATGATGAGAGAAAATAAAAGAACGCGATTGACCCACGTCGTTGTAAATGCTGCAGATTTATTGGATATGGGAATGACTCTCATTTCCTTCATATTAGGCTTAAATAGGGCATAGAAAAATTCTTTACTGAAAGTATAAATAATCAGTGAAAATAGTATTCGGATAGATAAATAATCCAGTGGTTTAGGAAGTTGAATGAAAAAGACAGCTAACAACAAGAACAAGTAGAGTAATAAGCCGGGTATAATGCGAATAACCGATAAAATAAGGGTGGTATTAATTTTTTCTGGAACAGGGATGTCTCCTTTTTTCTGATAGGAAAGTTTTAGCTTTCTTGCGATTAATCGACTGATAAAGAATAGGCCAAGGCCGATTATAATTGAGACAATAAGAAAATTTTGATAATAGGGTAGTTTTTTAATATCGGTTTGAGAAATAATGGTTGATTTTAACTTATTTATTTTATCGGGAATAACTTGTAATTCCTTATCCAGTTGATTATAAAAAAAAGTAAACTTTTCAGTAATGGATTTAACGGGGGTTAAAACCATCCCTGGAGAAATGATGGTATTTTTGTTTTCACTTGCAACAATTTCAACGGTTTTTGCAAAAGAAAAATGTGAAAATAAGAAGCAAAAGAGGATGAAGAAAAACGTGAATTTATTAAATAAATTTTTCATAAGAAGTCCTTTCTATATATCAAATTCTATAAAAAATGCGTTTACTTTCAGATTATCATACTGCGACTGCAACAAAATCTCAAAGACTATTTGTTTTTATCCATGACCTGAATCGTATTGGTAAAGAGTATTGAATTAGGAATCAATATTGTTTTTCCTTCGGCTCTTAAAGTGGTATAGCGCAGATCAATTTGAGAGACAGTGCCCTCCATTCCAGAAACAAGGATATTATCTTTTAGTTTAAATGGACGAAACATAAAGATGAGTATTCCCGCCAGAAAATTAGATAGCATATCTTTTAGAGCAAAGCCTACTGCAAAACCCGTGAGTCCCAAACTTGCAATAATTGCATTAATATTTACCCCAATTTTTTGTAAGAAAAAGATAATTCCGATAATTAAAAAACTAAACCTAATGGTTCTAGCAGTGAGTCGAATAAGTTCTTTGCCGCGTCTGGAGAACTTATTTAAATTCTCTATTATTTTATAGATTAATATACCTGTCAACCAAAAGGAGACAAGAAGTATCGCCCCCACGATTACTCTAGGAACAAAGTGTTGTAACTGCTCGAAGAGGACTAAAAATTCTTTTGTCAGTTGATTAATCATGGGTTTAATTGTAGTTGATAATGCAAGAATTATAAAGTAATTTCAATTCCAAAAATGCTTTTGACGTAGTGCCCAGTTCCAATATTTTCATAGTAAAAATTGTGTTTTAATGCAATGGTTTTACTAAGTTTGTATTGTATGTTCAAGTCAGCACTGCGCATAAAAAATTTCTCAAATATAGTAAGTCCAAGATCAACTTGATCAATAGTAACAAGTCCTTTATAACGCAGACTGATAACAATTTCTTTTCGATCAGTTTGTTCAACAAGTGCAGCAGAGAATTTATGTTTATAAGGGAAAAAATCCTTGTCAGCCAAACCGTTTGGAAGCCATGAGATTCCTAATCCTACTTCAGCAAACTCAGATTTTAGAGTTTGGTTCCGATTATAACCGACATAAGAAAAGGGACTGAACTCCTGATCGTATGCAATATCATATTTGATAGAGGCTCTTATGGTTTCAGTGGAAGGTGATTTGTAGTAATTGGCTCCAACGCTTAACACAAAGGAGTTTGCACTGCTTAATCGATATTCAACGCCATAGTTGCTAATAAAAGCGTCATTATCGGAATAGGATGCAATATTGGCCTTAAATTCTGGATAGGCCAAAGATATAAATAAAAATAGAAGGATTAGTTTTTTATACATTATCGTTAGTATAGCACTATGAATGACAATGTAAATCTAGTTAGGTTAACTTTGTTCGGGACTTTTTTTTAGAAATGGGAATTACTTTTGTTAATAGAATAAAGGGAAAGTATATTATTTGTCGTATTCCAAAAATTGAAGAGAAGTTTCGAATGGGCCGCTGTATTTCTGCAATCAGTTCATTAATTACAATATCCTCTTCTACGTCGCCCTCTTCCTTAACAAGGCCGAGTCGATGAATAGAATACAACCCGATAATGACAGCTAATATAAAGAAAAAATCCCATTGTTGAATATTTAGCGTTTGGAGAGTGATGTGTTTGGCAGGACTAAGCCATTGAAAGGTCATGGATAATTGTCGATTGGCAAAGAAATCTGCAAAAATTCCACCAATAATGGGAGCGATACTGGCCGCCAGTGAGTTAACCAAACTATTGGTTGCTAGATACACAGTTGCTTCTCCCTGTGGAGCCAGTTTTAAGGCAATATTCCCTGCGGATAATGCAATCCCGGCGGTTGCGATACCCATGATAATATGAATAAAAACAAGAATGGGTATGGTTAAAATATATTTATCCGGCAGAGTCGTGAATATCCATAAAAAAACACCAAATAAAAACACAGGAGTACAAATTCGAAGGACGGCTTTATTACTAAATTTATCGGATAAATTTCCCCATAGTCGCAGAAACATGATGTTCATTATTTGACTAATAACAGTAAGAATTGTAACCGTAGCCATACTCAGATTCAGCCGTTTTAGCATATAGACCATAAAAAAAGGAACTGCTAGGTTTGCAGCAAAATTCCAGGAACCGAGAAAAATGATTAAATTTCTGAAATCTTTATTTTGGAAAGGTTTTTTAATAACGGATCGGAAGTTAATTTTATCCTTAGATTGAATCATTGCCGGTTCAGGTATTTGGGCAATAAATACCATTCCAAGTAGGCCAAAAATAGTTCCAATAAAGAAGAGAATAGAGAACCCAATTAATTCCTGAGAGGGATTAATTGATTTCCAGAAATCCAGAAAGTAACTTCCCCCCATGCTTAATAGAATGCCAAGAATGGTTGTCAGCATCATTCGTCTGGAAAAAAAGGAGCCCAATCTTTTTTGAGGAATCAAATCTCTCATCCATGAGTTCCAACTGCATCCGGCAATTGAACTTATTCCAGAATGTAAGGCGAGGCCAAGTACTAAAAAAAATAAGCTTTGGAAAATAGATTTATGGTATAGGATTGGTATTAAGACAATAAAAAATAATGCTGATCGGCTTATGCCAACTGCAATTAAAGTAATCAGTTTACGGTTTCGGTATTTTTCAATTAAGTATATAGCGGGAATCTGGATTAAGTTTGTTAATGCCGGGATTGCTGCTAGTAAACCGATCATCCAGTTGGGTGCCCCTAGTTTAATAGCAAACGCAACTAAAAAAAGTCCACTCGTTAAGCTGGCCATTGTTTGTGAAGTCAATCCATCTCGAGTGACAGCACCAAGCCCTTTTTCTATTGTGGATTCGTTTAATTTACTCAAGGGTTTAAACATGAAGATTATTATATCAACTATTTATTTTATGATATATAATAATTTAGCATTAGTGTTTATCAGCTTTTTGATCTGACTTTATGAAAAATATATATTTACGCAGTTTTTTGAGCTTTCTTTTATTCTTCCTGATTATATTTGCATATTATATAGCGAAGCCCGTTCGTAACTCTCTCATATTGGAATGGTTAGGTCCTACAAAACTCCCAATGATTTATTTGTCGTCCTCCTTCATTACCTTAGCTGCTGCCATTTTTTTTGAGAAAAAAATAAAAAAAATATCACCGAGGGATTTAATCGCAATTTGTTTTCTTATATTTGTTGCTCTTTTCGTTGGAACTGGGCTTGTGTTAATTATGCTTCCTACATTGGGATTGGTCCCCACCTTTTTATTATATATGTTCATTTCGTTTTTTGGAGTGGCGACTCCCGCTCTTTTCTGGGCATGCTGCAACGATAGCTTTTCTGAGAAAGAAGCAGTTGCTTTTTATGGTTTTGTCGGTCTGGGTGGAATATTGGGCGGTCTGGCAGGTGGAATTGTGACAAATTATTTAGTCAAGATTATAGGAACGGAATCGTTATTATTTGTTTGTGCGGGAATTTTATTAATTGCAGTTCCATTTCCTTATTTGCTGATTGGAAGTTTTCACGGAGAAAGAAAAAAAGTACTTGAGGATTATTCAAAAAAGACA
This sequence comes from Candidatus Margulisbacteria bacterium GWF2_35_9, assembly GCA_001783275.1. Classification (GTDB taxonomy): domain Bacteria; phylum Margulisbacteria; class Riflemargulisbacteria; order GWF2-35-9; family GWF2-35-9; genus GWF2-35-9. The sequence continues at coordinate 14,845 of MFRH01000030.1, read as the reverse complement.
GTAAAAAACGGATTTCAAATGGTGATAACCGAACGACATATTAGAGTGATTGCAGTAATTGTGATTAGTATGACCATTATTGCCACATTTTTTGATTTTCAATATCAGGGAATTATTAATCAAGTTGGATTAGCGAAAGATATTCGAACGGCTTTATTTGCAAAAATATTTACCTATATCAATATTGTGGGTATTGTCATCCATCTTGTATTTACTCGTTTTATTCTTAAGCATTTTGGGCCACTCGGAGGATTGCTGCCCTTACCGATAATAAGTCTTGTCGCTTTAATTATGTTGAAACTATATCCTAACTTGAACATGGTTGTTTTTTTCTGGGCATTGCTAGGTGGCATTACCTATTCTCTGCAGCAGGTATCCAAAGAAAACTTGTATGTTCCCCTAAGTCGTTTCCAAAAGTATGTATCAAAAGCGTATATTGATACTTTCATATATCGAGCAGGTGATGGGATTGCGGGTATTTATTTAATGGTATTGGCTTTTATGCAGATACAATCTCGTTCAAATATATTTTGGTCGACAATTGTTCTAATCGGAATTTGGCTATATTTTATAATTAGCCTTAATATTAATAATAAAAGCCGAAAACAAGAAGAAATGGAGTAATTAAGGAATAAGTATGGTCAGGATCATCGTGCTTGTATGCGTTGTTTTTTCTATGATTTTTTCTATGGGCGTTTCCCATAATATTAGTTTAACCCATTCAGAAAATGAACGATTGATAGCATTAAGCAATTTGCAGGCAAAATCATTTGTCCCGTTAAGACAATTGCATTCTAAAACTCTGAGTGGGGAATTGAAATTAGAATTGGAAAAGAATGCCCAGTGGAAAAAACTGATTAACTCAAATAAAATGGCGGTGGGATTAGTTATTTTCCCAATGGGGCTAGGAAGTCCTCAAGCGGTATGGATCAATGGAAATGTGATGATGTATGCCGCAAGTTTACCTAAAATAGCCGTTCTGTTTGCAACCTATCAAGCAATAGAAAATGGTGATCTGGAAGAAACTCCTGAAATAACGGAATTGGCAAATGAGATGATTCGATATTCAAATAACGAAGCGACCAACACATTGATTAATAAAATAGGTGGATTAAAAAATGTTCAAAAATATATTAAAAATCCAGAGTATGGTTTTTATGATCCAAAATACGGTGGAGGATTATGGATCGGTAAGTATTTTAACAAAGATACAAAACGGTACCCTGAACCGATGAAAGGTTATACACATTCTGCAACGGTTGCACAAGTATGTCGTTTTTATTATTTGATTGCACAGGGAAAACTAATTAACGCAGACAGATCCGCACAAATGCTCGATATTTTATCAAATCCCGGATTGCACCATAAATTTGTGAACTATCTTGAGAAGAAGTATTTCGTTGGGAATATATTTAGAAAATCCGGTACATGGAAAATATGGCATGCAGATTCTGTGATGGTTTGGGACAAAAATAATCAACCTTTATTTATTGCTGTTGGTTTGGTAGAGTCCCCAAATGGAGAGGCAATACTGAGAGATTTAATTGTGGTTATGGAGGCATTTATTAATCGTAATCGAGTGCCTAATGGTTATTTCGTATTAAATGGTCGATAAAATCAGCTAACTCCAAATGATCTTTACTTGAATTGCGTTTAAGAACATTGGACATCAACGCCACTAAATATTTGGTATTATCATCGTGTTCAATAATAACAACTGAATTCATGAAGTTCTTTTTATTTCCTTCATAGTTTTTATGAACAAAACCACTTTCAGGTTGAAACATATACAAGCTACCGGATTTAAAATAAACAGCAGCCGTGTCGAGAGATTTTGCATCTGAATATCGAAATCTTGAACGTGTCATATAGAGTAATTTTTTTATTTCCAAACTGGACCAGTCATCAACAATTTTACCTTGTTCTAATTTGATTAAATAACAAAGCAGAGATTCTGGAGACGCGTAACTTTTTATCCCGGGAATTTGTTTTTTGCCATATTGAGTGAAGAAACTACCTAGCTGCCATTCAGGCTCTGAAATTCCAAGTGCTCGTAGCGGGTCATTAACGACTGACAATGCAATTTCAGCCAATTTTGCCGGGCTGGTATTCCTGAAAAACGCTTCTTCAACTTCTTTTGAAACGGGATAGTCTGTTTTAAAAACCCGCATCAGCATCGCTTCTTTCCATACGGTACTACCTGCTGCATTGGCACTGAAGGCCAGCATGTGATCCAGCCATTCATAGAGATTGAACGTTTCTCCCGGTTTGATAATGGCATAACTGTAAGAACCGCTATTTATATTGTAATGAGGGACAGCATGCACATCACCGACGACCCATTTGCCGGCAGTCACCATATGGGTTCGAAGTAAAGTTTGCCGATCTTTTGAAGAATTTGGATAGATAGAAGCTAATTCGTTAAAAAATCCTGCGGCTATAGCGAGTTTACCGACACTCCCCGGGTCAAACAGTTTTGTTTCATTGATAGCAGCATATCGTAACTTTTCAGGATTGCTGATATCTAAGATTGCAACTCCGTAATTTCCAGTTTGAATGAGTGGATTTTTTATAAGAAGTCGTTGCAATTGTGAATTTTTTTCAATGGTTTTAACATCAATACTGGGTTGATTCATTAAATTAAGATGGATTTCGGCCGTTTTTTTCTTTCCACCAGGAGGAATTGGCAGCGTTCCTCTTTTCGTTTCGATGACAGCTTGAATTCGATGAAGCCGTCGGATACCGGTTTCCAAAAATCCATCATAGGGATAGGCCAGTAAGAGATTAATAAACGTCGAACAAAAAAATAATTTTATGATTAATTTCATTTTATCGTTAGGGGTTTATTCATGATGGGTATTGCATCAATGTTAATTAAAAAAGGATGGGTTAACGCTTTTTTGTTTTTAACAAATGAACGAATTTGAAATAATCGAAGATTTTGGTTTTCAAATCCGAACTCAATATCAAAAGGAGCTTGGAGCTGTAATCCAGATAACTGTTTTTTCTTCGATTCAATTTCGCTAACAAATTGGCGTAATTGAGTAATATCGGATGAAGTAATAATCGGTTCGTTCAGGACGGTTGGTTTTCTTTGTAATCCTCCAGGTGGCTTTAAAGAATAATAATTTCGCTGACGGGAAGGGGCCATTAAGATCGCTCGATCAGGGAGTACTAACCATGTTTCTGCTGATTGACCTGCCACTGCACCGCCAATTCCTCGATTGACTGCGACTGTAATCCCATCGGGATAGTCTTTATACAATGTTTCAGTGATCAGCACACCCGATTTTTCTGAGGAAACACTTTTCATAATGAGTATGGATGGATAAACATGTTGGGGATTATTCAAAACTAATTGTCTCCAACGATAACTGCGTTGACTGTATGGCGATCCCCAAACATTTTGAATGGCGGAGAAAATACTATCTCGAGTGACTGCATTTGGAATGGTCAGATTAAGCCCGGCACCAGTAAAGTCCTTTAAGTCTTCTACATTGGTATCACTTCGGATAAATACCCCAGTAGCACCTACCGGACTGTCAAATTCCTGTATGAACATTTCCTCCAGTTTGATCTTTAACGCTTCAGCCAGTTCTTCCTTCTGAATGGCTGCTTGCAAATAGTTCAATCGTTTAAGAATGGTTTCTTCACTAAAGCCAGACTGAAACGTTTCTCCCAGATAATTCCAAAAACTTATATTCTCGCCAGGCAACATTTTCCCCAGCTGATTTCTAAAAACGCCAAATGGAATAATAAATCCAGGTGATACTCGTCCTGGAAACAAATTACTTAGGTTGCCAAGATTAGCAGCTTTTGGACCGCAAATACGACCTGCATCGTTTAATGACAGTTCTTTAAGAGAGGCCAACTTCAAGTTCCTTAGATTTAATCTATTTATTGGAATAGTTAGTTTTCCCTGTTTTGATGGTTGTTGGACGAAAAGAGCATTTTCGGTTGTGGTCATATAAACGGTGAGTTTCAAAATAACACGACCACCGGGTGATACAGCCAGAAAGACAGATTCTCCGGTATGGTGACTTAATTCATAGAATTGTTCTTCTGTAATGCTTGCATTTGGAATTCCCAGATTTTTAGCAAGCAATTGAACATGGGATACAGCATTTCCATCACTTACTGAAATAATGCCTCTAACCGGAGGCATATCTTCAGGTGGTTGACGGATAAGGAGAATATCTTTAGATCCGATCTGTTGAGAGTCGTTTGAGTTAGTTATTGTTTTAAGTGTGCCGGAGGCAAATCCAGGATTAAGGCCAAAAACCAATGAACCGTTTTTTAGTAAGGGGATAGTGTTATTACTGATATTTTGTTTAGCTAAAAACTGATTCATTTTAATGACACTTCGACCTAAAGGAAACAGAATAGAGGATCTTATTTTATGATCGATAAATTTCTGGGAAAGGGGCTCAAACTTGCTATACTGATTTACTTCGTTCTGATAATACACGCTGTACATTTGGCTTCCCCAATCCAAAATTCGACGATAGGTTCCAGTGAGTCGAATATAGTCATCAAGGTTCATTTTTTCTGGGATAGGAGGTGCAACAAGTTCTTTACGAATAGCTTCCCATTCCCACATTTCGATATAACCGCAACCAGCCATTGCTTGCACTAAGTAATAAGCCGACTCAAAAATGCCACGGGTTGAAAGTTGGCGTTTGATATTGGATTGTTTTATTAATGCATTCTCAACAGATAGTGAAAGATCGATTAATATCAATTTTTCTACTGAAGATACGTTTTTATCTAGAATTGATTTTCGAATCACAATGCTAAGGTTCGATAGTGATTCGAAATTTTTGAAATTTATTTTATCAGCGATTTCTCTCAAGGAAGGATTTTTTAACAGCTGTTTAAGATTGTCAGTTGAAATTATGTCAGTTGAAAGATAAATCGTTTCAATTTGCTTTGATAGTTCCGATAAATCTGATAAATTGCCACTGGTTAAAGAACTTTGATTCTGCCTGATAAATGATTCAACAAGATTTTTATCAGATGGGGACGGAATATTGTGAATTTTAGTTCTAATCGGCATAAAAAGAGGATTAACTTCTGCTATTTTAGAGGATAAAACACGGATTGATTCCATTGTTAACTGATTGTTCTGATGAGGGATATCTGAAATGGCTTGTCGTATAAAAAAATAATGGGGTTCAATCAGATTCGGTTGAATCAACAGATAAAGACATATTTGTTTCCCAAAAAAATGTTCGTCTTCAATTTGATATGATCCTCGCATGTATTGTGCTTTTCTTAATATCCAACCATCATCGATTGCGATTAGAAATTGATTGAGTTGATATTGTTTAATTCTAGAAAAATCATTGCGTTCATCAACAAATATAACCGGATCGATCCCGCTTAAGATGGGAGCAAGAAAAAGATGATAACGAGTTTGCAGATCGATAATAAACGGTTTATAGGTCGCCCGTTGGTAGCTTCCGATGATGGGGCTTGACGTATTTGCGGGTCTATTTGTTCCATCAGGCAAGAACCATCGAACAGTCTGAAACGGTCCTTTGTCATCGTTTTTGTATAGCATCAGTTCTTGGTTAAGAAGAGAATAATCAGGTTCAAATGAAAATAGAATCGGCATAAGCATAAGAATCAATGCAATGAGAAGAAATTTAAAACTTACCTTATAGCAAGTGTTTATCATTGATGTATTATGTTAGCATAGAATTTATAAGGTGCAGTATATAAATTTATATTTTAGATAGAATTGATAAGGACTTACGTCATTATGGATGGCATCCATAGAAGAGATAAAATGATATCAACAATAATTAGAGTAGGATATAATAATCAACAGTATTTAGAAAACTGGAGAACACTATGACGAAAGAAAAATCCTTAAAATTATCAACCTATAGCGGAGTTTTTACCCCCAATATATTAACTATTCTTGGCGTTATCATGTTTCTTCGAATGGGCTATGTAGTAGGAAATGCAGGATTAATTCAGGCATTAATCATATTAGGACTTGCCCATATAGTATCGCTAACCACGTCATTTTCATTATCAGCTATTACGACTAATATGACCTCGGTTGATGGTGGTGGCGATTATTATCTTATTTCAAGAAGCGTTGGGATTGGTTATGGCGGTGCGATTGGCATTATTTTATATCTGGCACAAACCATTTCCATAGCATTGTATATTATTGGGTTTACCGATGCCATAACTGCGCTTGTTCCGGTTCTTCTTCCTTACGCAAAAATTATTTCAATTGGGGTTCTCGGCTTTTTATTTATACCAACATTTAAGGGTGCAGATGTTGCGGCAAAAATACAAACCTATATTTTAGTAATTTTAGGAGTATCAATTGTTACCTTTATCATAAGCTCTGTACTTGAGTTTAAGTTAGAAACGCTTCAAGCCAATTTATTGCCAGCATATGCTTCTGGAAATAACTTCTGGATTATTTTTGCAATATTTTTCCCAGCTGTTACAGGATTTACGCAAGGGGTTAGTATGTCTGGAGCATTAAAAGATCCTCTGAAAAGTATCCCACTAGGTACATTTATTGCTGTTTTAGCTGGTTTGGCAGTTTATTTGATCGAAATGATTCTTCTTGGCGGGTCAGCATCCAGAGAATTACTTATAAATAATTACAACATTATGACCATGATTTCTTATGTTCCAATACTCATCATTTTGGGTGTGTTTGCTGCAACCTTGTCTTCAGCGCTTGGAAGCTTTATGGGGTCTCCGTTTATTTTACAAGCAATTACCAAGGATCGATTAATCCCATTTATGTCTTTTTTTGGTAAAGTCGACGAGAAATCAGCTAGCCCGAGACCGGCAGTTGTACTAACTTTTTTTATTGCCGGAGCATGTATTCTATTGGGTGACCTAAACACCCTTGCTCCCATCATTACTATGTTCTTTTTAATGTCCTATGGAATGACAAATTACGCAACATTTATTGAAGGATATTCTAAAAACCCATCTTTTCGACCGACATTTAAATTCAGTCATTGGTCCGTTTCTTTATTGGGTTTAGTTACAATCGGTATTTTAATGTTTATGATTGATGCTCGCAGTTCAGTTGTAGCCTTTATAATTCTGTTTGCCCTAAAAAGCTATTTCAACGGAAGGATTAGTAATAAAAAATTTAAAGATGCCCATACCGGATTTTATTTTCAAAGGATTAAGGATTATCTGATTAAAATTCAGCATCAGCAAAGCGATTTCAAAAACTGGCGACCTCAAATATTATTATTAAGTGGCAATCCTTACGAAAGAAAAGCGTTAATAGAATTTGGCCAATTAATTGAAGCAAAACGGGGGATTTTGTCATTAATCCGAGTGATTGAATCTGAAAGCGAGACTGCTTGGGATAGTAAGCACACAAGTGAGAAAGAACTCGCTAAATTCATTGAAGAAAATAAAATAGAGCTGTTTGGAGAAGTGGTTGTTGCCAAAGATTTTTATGCGGGACTTGAAACAATTATCCAATCTTATGGATTTCAAGGAATTAAACCAAATACCTTGGTTCTTGGTTGGTCAGACAAAGAAGACAAAGCAAAAAAGGAATACTTGGAATTTATCAAGTTTGCATTTCAGTTTAATAAAAATATTGTTATTTTTGATTCTCAGGAAGAAAAAGGGTTAGTAAAAGATAAGCCCATAAGAATTGATGTCTGGTGGAGAGGGAAAACAAATGGGGCGCTGATGTTGATGTTTGCTTACCTTATTCAAGCCGATCATCCAAATGCGAAAATTCGAATACTCCGTATCGTTAAAGATCAGGAATTGGTTAGTTTAGCCCAGAAGCAGTTAGATAGTCTATTAACCATTGCAAGAATTAATATAAAGATAGAAATTATTGTGCAGGATGAAAAAGTGTATACAAAAACTATTCTGGAACATTCAAAAGATGCAGACCTAGTTTTTATGGGATTAGCTTGGGATGAAGACGAAAACAATTTTCTATCAAAATACGAAACCTTTCGAAAAAGTTTTAAAAATATTGCATTAATTAGAAGCCATGAAACATTAGGTATTTTAGAATAATGGAGGTGAACGATGCAGAAAAAAACGAACAAAAAAAGTAGAAAAAAATTAAATACGATTCCGGGTACTCCCATTTATACAGGGGATAAAGATACCGATCCCATAATAATAACGCATATTGAATATAATAAGTCCTGTTTTCAAGAAAATGTATATAAAAATTTAGAAAAATATAAGAAAAATTCGAGTTCAACTTCTGTGTCGTGGCTTAATATCGATGGTATTTATGATTTGAAAGTGATAGAAGACGTTAATCAGCATTACAATATCCATCCACTCGTCCTAGAAGACATTTTGAATGTTTCTCAGCGACCAAAATTTGAAGATTTTAAGGATTATATGTTTATCGTATTAAAGATGTTTCAATACGAACCGGAAACATTCAAGATTTATACAGAACAGGTCAGCGTTTTATTGTTTGAAAACAATGTTGTGACTTTTCAAGAAAAAGAAGGGGATGTATTTGATCCCATCCGAGACAGAATTCGAAATGTAAAAGGACGCATAAGTACACAAAAGGCGGATTATCTGGCCTATTCATTAATTGATGCCATTGTTGATAATTACTATATTATTTTAGAAAATATTGGTGAAAAGATAGAAGAAGTTGAAGAAGAGGTGTTTTCAAATCCCACACGAAAGACCGTTGAAAAAATTCACTATTTAAAACAGGAAATAATACAACTTCGTAAATCCATATGGCCCATTCGTGATATTGCCAATGGACTCATAAAATCGGATTCACCATTGCTTGAAAGTAGTATAAAACCTTTTTTGCAGGATTTATATGATCACACCATTGAGCTGATGGATATTATTGAATCATACCGAGATATGACGACAAGTTTAATGGATATGTATTTGTCCAATATTAGCAACAAAATGAATGAAATTATGAAAGTACTAACTATGATGTCCACATTATTTATTCCCTTAACATTTATGGCTGGGATTTACGGGATGAACTTTAAATATATGCCGGAGCTGGAGTGGCGTTATGGGTATCCGTTATTGCTTTCGATCATGATGACTATTGCTATCGGAATGTTCTTCTACTTTAAACGAAAAAAATGGCTGTAAAAGCTGAATAAATTTGTTTTGTATCGATAATTATGGGCATAAATTATAAATATGAAACAAAAAATATTATCTATACCTTTAAAGAGTAAAGAATATTGGCAAATGCAGTATGCAACCAACGTATTGCCAGAGCGGCTAGATAGTGTTGAAGATATATGGATTGCAGGGACAGTTATTAATGATGTAAGTAATGGCGGGACTAGCTTTTCAGTTGGAAATTGGATTGCGTTATATCGTAAAAAAGGACCCTATATCAGAATGGAATTAACGGTTTCTTTGCTTGAAAAACTTGAAAAATATAATAAAATAGAGAGATCAGATTTAAGAGAATCGGACAGATTGCCGAGCGTGATGAAGGCCATGTCTTCAGATGATTGGGATATAAAAAATTTGCCTCCAATTGTTATGAATTTACAGAAGTTTTTGAAAATAGGAGAAAAATTATTAGCAACACTAGATGGCCGGCATCGTTTATACGCAGCAAAAATAACAAAAAAACCGATATATATGTATATTTCTGAAACAGACGCGAGAAAATTAAAAATAAATATGGAATAATATCATTAGCATGCTTGTTGATTATAAATTGCTCAAACTATTTTTAGTTAAATTATTACATACTATCATCTGGGCTTTCTATGTAATTATAATTTTTTATATTGTATATGCTGGAATAACCAATCAGATAAATATTTATGTGTGGATATCAATTGGCTTAGTTTTTTTTGAAGGGCTGGTATTATTGATTTATAAATGGAAATGTCCGTTGACGATACTCGGATCCAAATATTCAGAAAATCAAGAAGTTGGATTTGATATTTTTATACCAAAGTGGCTGGCAAAACATAATAAAATAATCTTTACTACGATTTTTGTTATTGGTTGTGTCTTGGTTTTTTATAGAATCACAGAAGGCTTGGGCTAGCTCATAAAATAACAAAAACTAGCATAAATTCTTATATTGGAGTAAATTTACTAATATGGATTTAATACAAAGTTTATTAATTCTAATGATTCTGGTTTTTTTGGGTGCCATGAGTCGTAGAATCAGGATATTTAATGATAAAGATGCAAAAGTATTATCATCCTTTGTCTATTACTTTTCATTGCCAGCTTTATTTTTTGTTAAAATATCTCGCTTGGATATTAGTCAAATTCATCCTGCCTTATTTTGGGGTTCGATTGCTCCATTAATCGGTATCGTTTTATTGCTACGAATTATGGTCTGGTTAAAAATAATCGATAAACATCCCTTCATCTTGTTTTCAGTGACGGTTGTTTTTGGTAGTAATGCGTTTTTTGGTTTGGCATTTTTTGAATTTTTTAAAAATGGACTATTTTTTAATAATGCCATTATTACATCCTCGTTTCTGGGCGTTTTTGGTATTGTCGGTAGTATTTTGTTATTTGAACATGTGGAAAATAAACGTGATTATATAAATATTTTGAGAAACTTAATAAAAAATCCACTCATAATATCGATAATAGTGGGTTTTGCATGTTCGTTACTCAAGTTTAATAATAGTTTTCTTCATAATGCTTTTGATCTATTGGGAAATGCAGCACCGAGTATCGCCATTTTTTCATTAGGCATTTTTCTATATGATCATTTTTCTGTTAAGCTCAGTTTAGACTCTTTAATCTACGCTATATTTAGATTTATTGCCATTCCAATTGGCGTTTTAATAACGATTTATGTGATGGAAATTATTTTTCAAATGGATATCAGTTTTAACATAAAGCAATTTTTATTGCTTCAATCTGCAATTCCAGCGGCAATTTCGCTCGTGATCTTTGCCAATAGATATAACTACAAAATTCCAGAAATCACAGGGTTAGTGATTGTCACCTCGTTGTTTAGCTTTCCAATGATGGGATTATTATATGTCTTATCGTATTTAATTTTTTAAAAGTTGCTACAGCAGACGAGTAGAGTATAATACATATAGACTAGGAGATGGTAACTTGTTAAAAAAAATTATTTTAATATTAGTTCTAACGTATTCATTTTCTTCAATTGATGTTGTAACAACTATTTTACCATTAACTGATTTTGTAGAGAAAATTGGCGGTAGCCATGTTAACGTAATAACCCTAATCCCTCCTGGAGCTAATCCACACAGTTATGAGCCAAGTCCCAAGCAGTTGCAACAAGTTAGTAATGCTAAGTTAATTGTAATGATTGGAGCGGATTTTCAGTTTGAAACGATATGGTTGCCAAAGATATTAAAGTTAAATAAGCAGATACAAGGATGTAATACCTCTGAAGGTTTGGAAAAAATGGATACCCTTGAAAAGGAAGCAGGATCAACGTCGCATCATTATTCAAATATCGATCCACATGTATGGTTATCTATAGAAAATGCAATATCAATGGTAACAAGAATCCAAGATGCTCTGATTTTGGTAGACCCTGAAAATGCGGAAGATTATCTCCAGAATTCAATACTTTACATTACTGAACTTCAATCTTTACAGGAAGAGTTAACTCAACTTCGGAGAGAATCCAACCAAACGAGTTTTTTAGTTTTTCATCCTGCCTGGGGTTATTTTGCAAAGGAGTTTGATCTAGAGCAGCATGCTTTTGAAGTGGAGGGTAAAGAACCCAGTCCGAAAAAACTCATGAGCATCATTAAAGAGGCAAAGAAAGAACGTATAAATACAATTTTTATTGAGCCACAGTTTAATCAAAAAGCAGCAAAAACAATTGCCAGAGAATTGGGGGCAAAAGTGGTTGAGATGGATCCTTTGGCAAAAGATTATATCCAGAATATGCGCAAGGTAGCATTTGCCGTATTTGGGGAAAAATGACCGCATTAGTACAAATAAATAACGTTAATTTTTCTTATGGAAATGTGACGGTCTTGGAGGATGTTACATTAAACATCGAAAAGAATAAGCTTCTGGCAATTGTTGGTCCAAATGGGGGCGGAAAGTCAACATTGCTAAAGTTAATACTCCGTTTGTTAAATCCTGATAGTGGCAGTATCTCCTACATAGATCCGGTTCAAACGGTTGCGGATATTGGTTATGTGCCTCAAGTTAGCCATTCAGATCGTTCGTTTCCAATAAGCGTGATAGATGCGGTGCTTCTTGGATTAACCGGAACACGTCCCTATGTAAATCGATTTAACAAAAGTGATAGAGAGCAAGCGACGGAATCTTTAAAAAAGGTAAGTATGCAGGATTATAGTCAACGGCAGATTGGAGAATTATCTGAAGGTCAGCGACAACGGGTATTTGTTGCTCGTGCACTAGTATCGAATCCGAAACTGATCTTATTGGATGAACCCACAGCCAGTGTGGATCAACGTATACAACATAGTTTATATAAACTAATGGCCGAATTAAAACAGAGTATATCTCTGGTAATGGTGACCCATGATGTGGGAGAAATTACAGACTATATTGATGATATTGCGTGTTTGAACCAAAAACTGCATCATCATATTAATGACACGAACAAGCTTGATAAAGATATGAGCTACTACTGTGCGATAGGAGCCAGAATTGATAAAGAAAAGAAAGGGAAATGTGCATGTTGCTAGAATTATGGCAGTTTGAATTTATGAGACATGCCATATACGCGGCCATCCTCGCAAGTATAGCCTGTGGGATTGTTGGGACATTTGTTGTTGTAAAACGATTGGTATTCCTCAGTGGTGGTATTGCGCACACCGCTTTTGGCGGGATTGGCCTTGGGTATTATCTCGGTTGGAATCCGGTCCTAACCATGATCCCGTTTAGTATGGCGGCTGCAATTCTAATTAGTATTATCAGACGATTTACGAAGCTATCTGAGGATAGCGCAATTGGTATGTTATGGGCCTTTGGAATGGCCCTAGGGATTCTTTTTATTGGATTAACACCGGGTTATACCCCAGATTTGTTTACCTATTTATTTGGAAATATTCTGACAGTTCCGGTAGAAGATCTTTTGATGATGATCGGGTTGGATGTATTGCTTCTATTGCTTGTGTTGTTTGCTTATCAACCATTTAAACTGATCACCTTTGATGAAGAGTATGCCAAGACCCGAGGGGTCCCGGTTTTTCTCTTTAACATGGTCTTTTTTGTAATGGTAGCGTTAACTATTGTCATGTTAGTACGAATCGTTGGTATTATACTTGTCATATCGCTTTTGACCATTCCGGCATCAATTGGAAAGTTATTTAGCAGCAGGTTGTCTCGAATTATGATCTTATCAGTGATCTGGGGAATAGTTTTAACTGGTTCTGGACTAATTGTATCGTATTTACTGGATCTACCGTCTGGAGCAGTTATTATTCTATTATCGTTGTTTGTTTATGCCATATTACAAATATTAAAAAAAATTATTTCTCAAATGAGTCAGCAAAAAAAGGTACTCACAATAACAGAAGGATGATCAGTATGCTTTATTGGGCTATTGCCTTTATCTAAATTATTGTAAACAATAGTGATATGGAGTTATTAAGTTCAGAGCCAACTGTCTATGATGTTGCTAAGTTAGCGAATGTATCCGCTGCAAGCGTAACGCAAGCATTTCGTAATCCTAAAAGAGTTGGTGCTAAAACCTATGAAACTATTATTCTAGCTGCAAAAAAGTTAGGATATATTCCAAAACAGGTAAAAAAACGAGCTGCTTTTGGAAGTATAGGTCTATTAATAGACCAAAACAGAGGTCCTTTTGGTGAATTTTATTCTGAAATTATTTTAGGAATTCTAGAGAAAGCACAGGAATTAAAATGGGGAATTTCCTTTGAATTATTTGATTCCTTTAAAAATGGATATTTCCCTCCGATGATAACCGAGAAACGGGTAGATGGTATTTTATTGCTATCCAAACAGGAAGATACATATATACAACGATTACTAAAACGAAAAGTGCCATTTTGTGTGATCGATTATATGTCCGAAAACGTGAAACATCCCTATGTCAGACCAGATTGGAAACAGGGTGCAACATTAGCTGTTGAATATTTGGTAAAAGCAGGTCATAAGCACATTGCCATGATCCATTCCTCTCTTAACAAAGGACAGGCATCTCTTGAGAGAGTGGAAGGATATAATGAAATACTAGAAAAATATTCGCTGCCAAACATTTCCGGATACCTACAGGATGGAGAATTTAATTATAGAATCGCCTATCGGAAAATGAAAAAAATATTAGCAAGTTCACCCAGACCAACCGCTGTTTTTTGTGCAACGGATGTTATGGCAATGGGGGCGTATCAGGCAATTAAAGCAGCAAAGCTGCGTATCCCGGAAGATATTTCGGTTATTGGTTTTGATAATATTATTCTGCCGTATTTTATGAATCCCCTAAAACCAGCCCTCACAACCGTTGATGGAGAAAAACGATTATTGGGAGCAAAAGCGGTAGAACTAGTTCATTCGATGATTGTTGGGACTGCAACTGACTTGTATATAAAAACCCCCATGCAATTAGTGCATAAAAATTCCACTGCAAATTTATAAAGATAGTTCTTATATTTATATAAATTTACAATAATTTACATAATCAATATATAGTTGGATGTATCTAAAATACTGAGATACAGCAATAAAAATATAATTAATAGAATATTAGTAATTCTACTTCGATGATTTTAATAAGTTAACACTATTAAACAATTAATAATCAATTGGAGGTGGAGAACAGCAATTCAATTTTAGGAGTAATAATAAATTTAAAAGGAGTGAAAAAAATGAGAAACAAAGTAGCGAATGTAAAAGTAACAGA
>MFRH01000029.1 GCA_001783275.1 Candidatus Margulisbacteria bacterium GWF2_35_9 | reverse complement strand
TGAGAGATTTAAGCATAACTCAACATTGAGAATAAATTTAGACCAGGTTTTAATTTATCCAAATAATTATTTCACGCAAGCATATCGTTTCCAAGTAGATTCAGAAAATATAATTAATATACAATCAAATCAAGATATAGCCGCTATTTATAAAATAATGGATGCAAAATATCTATCTGGTATTGCTATCCGTTTAATTAATCAAGAAGTGAATGTTTTTAATATTGATGAAACATATAAACACAGTCAGTTCATTGAAAATAAGCTCATGGAGTGTTCTTCAGCTTTTAACTCCTTATTGGTAGTTGTTCCTTTTCCACGTATAGATGGGTTTAGGAGTGATATTATGAATAGAACGAATATGGTTTATACGGATATAAAGAAATTAAACAAAAGCATTGTTGCTTATAACAGCGTATTTGATACTAACGCTAAAATACATGATCAAGTTAAAAGGTTGAGCTCAGATATTGCAAAACAAGAGATAAGCATTAAAATGCTAAAAAAAGAGTTAAGGGAAATTAAAGAAGAGTCAACACAGGCAATTAATGCAATTACAAAAATTTTAGAATCAGAAATGCGTTATCAGGATAAAGCTGGAATTATTCAAGAGATGGAATCTATCCTTAACGACCTAATTGCATTGGTAAAAAGAATTAATAAATTAACTCATTCCGATTCAAATGGGCAAACAGCCATTGCTTAACAGCTAATCTTTTTTGTTAACTTTAATTAATGTTTTTGTGTAAGATTTTTTGATAATTTCATAGTCTGTTATTAACGAAATCGCTGAATCAAATTCAGAATTTGAAAGAATGATATATGTTGTTTCTGTTTCATTAACTTGAGGAATTTTATCAAGGGAATTAACGTGAATCACATGATGGTTTAAGTAATATATTAGATATGGACTGTATCCCCCGCAATTAATTAAGGTATAGGACGTTGTTACTTGTTTTAATATTTCAACAAATACCTTGCTTTCTTTAAATTTTTCAAGAGAAGGAAAAAAAACATGAAATAAGAACATTAGAAAAAAAATAGTGCCAAATGCGATTGAGGTGATGGCCGTGCGTGTTTTTTTCTGAACAAGAAAGAATGAAAGAAGTAAATAAAGGGCAAACATCAATATAAATAGAATTTGAAGCAAAATTCTCTCTGAATTGTATGGATACGCAATTTCCATTGTAAAAGAATTAAGGACAAGAATGCCTTGGAAAATAATGAGAGCCGAAGAGCATAACAGTGTTAAGGATTTATTGTTCTTTGATCGCAAGGCAGAGGCAAGAAGGATTGAAATAAATGGGAAGATGGAAAAAATGTAGTTTGGAAGTTTTGTTTTTGCAACAGAGAAGAATAGAAATGTAATAATAATAAAAAGCAAGGAAAACAGGACAAATTCATTTTGTTTTAAGTTCCCGACAAACGTTTCTTTTTTTATGAATTTATGAATAATTAAAGGGATGTAAAAAATCCAAGGCAAAAACAATAAAAGAATAAAAATATAGTAATAAATAGGCCCAGTTTGTCCTTCAACAGTTCCAAAAAATCGAAACCATGTATAGTCTCTGAGAGCAAAATCAAAAAACTCTTTACCATGAAGTACTAGTTGATGAGCATACCAAGGCGCAGTGATGAAAAGAAAAAGAATAAAATTGATGAGAACCTTGTAGTCAAAAAGGAATTTCAAATCTTTTTTAATCAGTAGAAATGGAATAATGACAATACCTGGATGAACAAGTCCGATCGGTCCTTTGCTTAATACGGCCAATGAGGTTGATATTGCAAATAAAAAGAAGTAAATAAATTTCCTTTTTCGATTGTAATAAGCTGATAAAAATAAGTAGATGCTTAGAAGAATAAAAAAATTGAGTAGGGTATCAAAAATAGCCAGTCGAGAAATGATATTATAATAAATGGATGTCCCGAGAATGATTGCACTATAAAATGCAGTACGGTTGCTGAAAAACTTTTTAGCTATTAAATAAGTAATGAGTATCCCAAATAAACCAAACAATGCTTCAAAAAAACGAAGATTAAACTCATTCCAGCCAAATACCTCGCAAAGACTAGATGATAACCAGAAATATAAGGGAGGGTGAACATACCAGTCTCTCCCATTATAATGCATTGTTAGATAATCGTGCGTATTAATAACTTCTTGTGCAACAGCAGAATAGTTTGTTTCGGAGTTATCAAATAAGCTTACTAGATTATTTCCATAAAAGAAAAGAAAGAAGCCAAGGACGCAAAGAAGTAAAATGTTTTTAAGATATAATGAGTTTGCTTTATGTTTTAATTGTAAGTTCCCCATATTTATCTCCAAGACACAATTGATATCTTAAAAAATGTGTTAAATCAGAAAATTAAGTCCTAAGTATAACATAAACAAAAGTGGTTCAAAAGATCAAGACCGATTAAGTATATCAGCTATTGCAGATTGGGGTAATATGATATAATTGTGCATCAATAAATAATCAAGAGTAAAAGGAGACTATATCTTGTTTAATAAAATTCTGATTGCAAACAGAGGAGAAATAGCAGTTCGTATTATTCGGGCGTGTCGGGAGTTAGGGATTCGTTCAGTCGCAATTTATTCGGAAGCAGATAAAAACTCATTACATGTCAAGCTGGCTAATGAGGCATTTTGTGTTGGTCCTGCCCCATCAGCCAAGAGTTATTTAAATATTCCAGCCATCATAAGTGTTGCAGAAGTAACTGGTGCAGATGCAATCCATCCAGGTTACGGTTTTTTATCTGAAAACGCTAATTTTGCTGAAGTATGTCAGACTCACAAAATAGAATTTATTGGCCCAACATCGAAAAATATAGAGATGATGGGAGATAAAGCAGTTGCAAAAGAAACGATGCATAAGTGTGGAGTTCCAGTTGTTCCTGGTTCACAAGGTGTTGTTCTCGATTCAAAAGAGGCTGAAGTTGTCGCTGCAAAAACCGGTTATCCTGTCATTATAAAAGCGGTTGCAGGTGGTGGCGGTAAAGGGATGAGGGTTGTTAAAGACGCAAAAAGTATGAAGAAGCATTTTGAAATGGCTTCTGCTGAAGCAAAAGCATCCTTTGGGAATGCTGCGATGTATATCGAAAAATTTATTGAAAGACCTAAACATATCGAGATTCAAATAATGGCTGATAAATATGGAAATGTTATTCACCTGGGAGAACGAGATTGTTCGGTTCAAAGAAGGCATCAGAAGCTTTTAGAAGAAGCCCCATCAACAATTTTATCAAAAGAACAACGTGCTAAAATGGGTAGTATCGCGACAAAAGCAGTTAAATCCATTAAATATGTTGGTGCAGGAACTATCGAGTTTTTAGTGGATAAGAACAATAAGTTTTATTTTATGGAAATGAATACTCGAATTCAGGTTGAGCATTGTGTAACAGAGGTCGTTACCGGTATAGATCTAATTAAAGAGCAAATTCGTATTGCTTCCGGAGAGAAACTGAGTTACAAGCAAAAAGATGTTGTTATAAACGGTCATGCTATTGAGTTTAGAATAAATGCAGAAGACCCAAGCCGAAATTTCATGCCAAGTCCAGGAGAAATTAAGCTTTATCTTCCGCCGGGTGGGCCAGGGGTTAGAGTAGACAGTCACTTATATGCAGGTTATAAAGTGCCGTCGAATTACGATTCAATGTTAGGAAAGCTGATTGTCTCAGGTCGGGATAGGGACGAAGTGATTGCGAGAAGCAAGCGAGCGTTGGATGAATTTGTTATTGATGGTGTTCATACAGTTATTCCTTTTCATTTGGAAATCCTAAATAACAAGGCCTTTCAAAAAGGGGAAGTATATACAAATTTTATCGAGACACACTTTAAATCGTATTTGTCTTAGTTCTAGGACCAAAAGAGGTTATTGATGGGTAAAAGAAGTACTGCCAGAAAGTTGGCTATGCAGGCGTTGTATCAGTATCATATTCAAAAAGCAGATGAAGAGGCTATATTAGACTATACCCTAAATAAGGACACATATATTGGTGAGACTAAAGAATTTGCAGAGAAAATATTTAGAGGGATTTTTGATAATTTAAAGTTAATTGATAATCTAATAACCGAGTATTCCATTGACTGGAAAATAGATCGTATCGCAATTATTGATAAGGCAATATTACAAGTGGGAATATGGGAAATGTTATACACCGATACTTCTTTAAAAGTCATTATTTCAGAATCAATTGATTTGGTAAGAAAATATAGTGAATTTGATGCTATAAAATTTGTAAATGGAGTTTTAGGTAGTGTTGCAAGGAATAGAGAGAAACTAAAGAAGAATTAATATGTTTACAGGAATTATTCAAGAAATAGGCGCTATTAGAGCATTAAAAAAAAGTTCAGATTCAATGGAACTTACTATTGAATGTCTCCAATTATCTAAAGAGAGCAGTCGCGGAGACAGTATTAGTGTTAATGGTATTTGTTTAACAATAAAAGAGATCGGTCAGAATTATTTTAAAATGGATGTGATGAAAGAAACGTTAGATCGATCAAATTTGAAATATATAAAAAGTGGCGATAAGGTAAATTTGGAAAAAGCGGTCACTCCAACCTCGCTAATGGGCGGACATTTTGTACAGGGACATGTGGATGTTGTTGGGATTATCGAAAGTATTCAGAAAACTCCGCAATACTGGATGCTTCATATAAAACCAGAGAGCGACATCATTAAGTTTCTTATTCCAAAAGCATCGATAGCTATAAATGGCATTAGTTTAACCATTGTGGATGTTAATACGCCATCATTTTCAGTATCAATTATTCCCACAACCTATCAAGATACAAATATTGGTTTGTTAAAAAGTGGGAATTATGTCAATTTAGAGGTAGATATGATGGGTAAATATGTTTATCATTATGTGCAGCAAATGAGTGTTGGAAAACCAAAACTAACAAAGGAGACCCTTTTAAAAAATGGATTTTAATACTATTGAAGAAGCGATCAAAGATATTTCGTGTGGCAAAATAATTGTAGTGGTAGATGATGAAGGTCGTGAGAACGAAGGAGACTTGCTTATGGCCGCACAATTTGTAACTCCTGAATCGATTAATTTTATGATTACACACGGCAAGGGATTAGTTTGCATGCCTGTTTCAGAAGATATTGCGAAGAATTTAGGGATTAAAGAAATGGTAGAAGTGAATCGGGAGTCCCTCCAAACTGCCTTTACGGTTAGTATTGATGCAGCAAAGTCACATGGTGTTACAACTGGAATATCGTCTGCTGATCGAGCAAAAACGATACAAATAGCAATTAATCCAAGAAGCAAACCTTCTGATGTTGTGGCCCCTGGGCATATATTTCCGTTAATTGCCAAAAAGGGTGGTGTGCTTAAGCGAGCAGGACATACGGAGGCTGCAGTCGAGTTAGCAAAAATGGCAAATCTAATTGAAGCCGGCGTTATTTGTGAGATTATAAAATCGGATGGAAAGATGGCGCGAGTGAAGGATTTGAAAGGGTTTATAAAAAAACATAATTTAAAAATTATTACGATTGAAGATTTAATAAAATACCAGGTTAAACGGGAACGTTTCATGAAACGTGTGGTAGAAACAAAAATCCCAACGGAATTTGGAACGTTTATGTCATATGGGTATATGGATAGTATTACAGGTGCTGAGCATATCGCGTTTGTAAAAGGTAATGTCAAAAATAAAAAATCAGTTTTGGTTAGAATGCATTCTGAGTGTTTAACAGGTGATGTATTTCACTCCCAACGTTGTGATTGCCGATACCAACTGGAAACAGCTCTTAAGATGATTAATGAAGCTGGTTCGGGTGTTGTTGTGTATTTAAAACAGGAAGGCAGAGGAATCGGTCTTCTTAATAAATTGAAGGCATATAAACTTCAAGATGCTGGTCTGGATACAGTTGAGGCCAATGTTGAGTTGGGTTTTGAACCGGATCTCCGAGATTATGGTATCGGAGCCCAGATTCTGTATGATTTGGGATTAACATCTATTCAACTAATTACCAATAATCCGAAGAAAATTGTGGCCCTTAAGGGATATGGGATAGAAATTGCAGATAGAGTAGCGATGGAAATGACGCCCACGGAACATAACAAAAAGTATTTATTAACAAAAAAAAGTAAAATGGGCCATTTGTTAAACATTGAATAATGAATTTGTATATGTGAACCAAATTGGTTTACGTAAATGGTAAAAGATTCTATAATTAGCAGAACAAAGGAGTTGATGATTAATGATTTATGAAGGAATAATTAGTGGAAAGAAACGAAAGATTGCTATTGTCTGGAGTAGATTCAACGATTTTATTGGTTCCAAGTTGCTTGATGGCGCAAAAGATGCACTTATAAGACATGAAGTTAGTGAAGCTGATATTGATGTATATAAAGTACCGGGAGCATTTGAAATTCCTTATATTTTGCAAATTGTTAAAGACAAAAACTATGATGCAATTATTTGCCTCGGAGTTATAATTAGAGGCGATACTCCTCATTTTGAATATGTTGCGTCACAAGTATCTAGAGGCGTAGCAGCAATATCCTTAGATTCAAAGATGCCTGTAATATTTGGTGTTCTCACTACCGATACAGTTGATCAAGCGGTTGAAAGAGCGGGAACAAAAGGTGGAAACAAAGGATGGCAAGCAGCAGTTGATGCTCTAGAAATGATTGATTTGAGAAATTCAATAAAATAGATAACTAAACAAAAGGAGTTGGCTTTTTATGGGTGGAGTTGTTTTAAAGAAGGTTTTTAAAAATTTTGGAAAAACAGAAGTAGTTAAAGGCATCGATTTAGAAATACTTGATGGCGAGTTTATCGTACTTGTAGGCCCATCTGGATGCGGGAAGACAACAACTCTTAGAATGATTGCCGGATTAGAAGAAGTAACAGCTGGGAATATTTTTATTGACGCGGAAAATGTTACCGATGTTCCCCCTAAAGATCGAGACATTGCAATGGTTTTTCAAAATTATGCACTTTATCCTCATATGACTGTTCGAGAAAATATGGAGTTTGCATTAAAGATTAGAAAAGTATCCCGAGTGTTAATGAATGAACGTGTTGCAGAAGCGTCCGAAATATTAGGATTAACCCCTTATTTACATCGACGACCAAAGGAATTGTCCGGTGGGCAGAGACAGCGAGTTGCTCTTGGACGAGCTATTGTTCGACAACCAAAGGTTTTTCTTATGGATGAGCCATTATCAAATTTGGATGCCAAGCTTCGGGTACAAATGCGTGGAGAATTGAAAAAGCTTCATGAGCAACTTAAAACAACCTTTATTTATGTTACACATGATCAAGTTGAAGCCATGACATTAGGTACAAAAATAGTTGTTATGAATGATGGAATTATTAAACAGTTTGATAAACCTTTGAAGGTATATGAACACCCACAAAATACGTTTGTTGCTGGCTTTATTGGATCTCCTGCTATGAATTTTTTTGATGGAATCATTCGAGCAAAAAAAGATAGCTACATATTTGAAAATAAAGATTTTGCATTAACGTTACCGAAAGAGCTTTCAACAGAATTTAAAAAGGTTATTAATAAAGAAGTGATACTAGGTATTAGACCTGAGGACATTGTTGATTATGGTAAAGCAGTGCGAAAAAAATATACAGATCAGAAAATTACGGCAAAAATAGAATTTGCAGAATTATTAGGTGCTCAAACCTATATCCATGTGTCGATTAGCGGAAATTTTTTAGCGGAAGTAGATCCTGGATTTGAATTTAAAATAGGGCAAGAAATAGAGTTGGGTGTGCGATTAACAAAAATGCATTTGTTTGAAAAATCAACGTTAAACGCAATAATTTAACCCATCAATCTCTCTGAGCTCGACATCTCCCTTTAAGAAGGGAGAAAAATAAATTTAAAATAGTTCTAGTTGATTAAATACTTCTCTCGCGGCATTTTGTTCGGCTATTTTTTTAGATTTTCCTGTTCCAATTAGGGATATAGCTCCAGTATCTGGAATGATAGTTGCTGAAATTGTATATAATTTATCGTGACCCGGTCCACTTTCATCGATTACGGTATATTCGGGTAATTCAATACCAAGATTTTGTGTATATTCCTGAAGTTTTGATTTATAGTCGATTAAATAATCGATGTTTTCAGTTTTATCAAAGATAGACCGGTAAAGATCGTGAAGTACTTTTTTAGCTGCATTCAGCCCTTGGTCAAGGTAACAAGCAGCAAGTAGTGCTTCGAGTGCGTCGGATAGATTTGAAGAGACATCAGCCCCACCATTTTTGTGCTCATTTAGCCCAAAGAGCATGTATTTGCTTAATTCAATATCACGGGCTTTTTTAGCTAATAAAGAATCGCTGATGAGCATTGCTTGGAGCTTGGATAGCTCTCCTTCGTTTTTATCTGGATATGTGTCATACAAGTAGTTAGTTATAAGTATTTTTAAAACAGCATCCCCTAAAAATTCCATTCGCTCGTTATGACAAATATCTTCTAAGTTATTTTCATAGTAATAAGATGAATGGGTTAGTGCCTGCGACAAAAGAGCGATATTTTTAAACTTAATCCCAAGAAATGTCTCTAGTTTTTTTAGTTGTTTTGTTCTATCAGAATTAATCATAAGTTGCTAACAAAAGTTTATCCCGTTATCTTTCATTCGATTAATTGCTTCCTTTAGTCTGGATACATCTTCGGTAAGTGCTATACGGAAGTAGCCCTCGCCTTCAGGTCCATAACCGTTACCAGGCACAACAACGATACCGCATTTATTTAACATTTCAGATACAAAATCAGCAGAGCTATACCCTTTTGGAACTGGAGCCCATACATAAAAAGTTGCTTTGATCGGTTTGATATCGAGCCCAAGGGATTGGAGCCCACTAATGATAACATCTCGACGTTCTTGATATATTTTATTTACACCCGCGATTTCAGGTGAAGGTTTTGTAAGTGCTTCAATGCCTGCTTCTTGAATGGCTTTGAATATACCAGAATCAACGTTTGTTTTAATTGTACTGAGAGCATTTACTGCTTCTTTATTTCCCACTGCCATTCCGATACGCCATCCAGTCATATTAAATGATTTTGATAATGAATGAAATTCAATTGCAACATCTTTTGCGCCCTTTACTTCAAGTATACTTGGGGCGATGTATCCATCATAAGTCATCTCACTGTATGCCAAGTCTGAGGCAATCAGAATATCATTCTTCTTTGCCCAAGCTACAAGCTTTTCGTAAAAAGCCAAGTCTGCAATTGCAGCAGTTGGATTATTTGGATAATTAACAAACATAATTTTTGCTTTTTTGACTATATCAGCAGGAATAGCATCAAGATCTGGCAAAAAATTATTTTCTTTTAGCAACGGAACAAAGAAGGGTATTCCGTCTGTTAGGATCGTTCCCATTTTATATACGGGGTATCCGGGACTGGGTACAAGAACGATATCACCGGGATCGATGTATGCGTAAAAAAGATGCGCGAGTCCTTCCTTAGAACCGATTAAGGAGATCACTTCAGTATCGGGATCAAGGTCGACATTAAATCTATTTTTATACCATGTGGCGACAGCTGTTCTAAAACTTGCAGTGCCTTCATAGGGTGGATAATTATGGTTTGACGGATTATCGATGGCGGTGTGCATGACATCAACTATTCGTTTAAACGTCGGTTGGTCAGGGTCACCAATACCTAAATTAATAATATCGACACCTCTTTTAATTGCAGCTGCTTTCATTTTGTCTATCCCGGCAAACAAATAAGGTGGGATGTTTTCAAATTTTCGTGATGTTTTAACCATGATCACTCCTTTATAGTGAAATTATTTTGTATTTTGTACGATAATTTAATAGACATAACAATTATATATAGCTTTAGGACTTGCCATATCGATTAAAGTATATAATATAATATAGTATAAGGGTTTTTAAAAGGGGGAATTAATTATGATATTCGGTAAAAAGAAAAAAATCATTCATAATCCAGACGAAGTTGTAATTAGTTATATGGAAAATAATGATCAACGACACATAGCTGAAATACAAAATGCCGATGCAAATATGATCGCGAGAGTTTTAAATCAGTTTGATGTTAACCGAGTTTGTAGTTTGCTCATCACATTACCCAAAGAAAAATCATTAGAAATATTTACATTGTTTACACAAAGTCGCAAGGAAGAAATTGTTAAACGATTACCATCTGAAAGCGCTGCAATTTTCATGAAAGAGATGATGCATAAAATTGAATCTTAAATCGTTATTTGACCGTTAAACACTATTTTTGCAGAACCAGTTAAATAAACCTCTTCATGATTTGGCCAGTCAATTTCTAATTTCCCACCTAATAAATTTACCGTTACCTTATCTGCTAATTTATTATGAAGAATTCCTGCAACAACAGATGCACATGCCCCAGTTCCACAGGCAAGAGTTTCGCCACTTCCCCGTTCCCAAACGCGCATTTTAATTTCATTTTCTGAAATGATTTCAATAAATTCAACATTTGTTTTGTTCGGGAAGAAAGAATCTGCTTCAATAATGGGGCCAATGTCAGTGACAGGAAAATCATGGGTATTACCGACAAAGATTACGGCATGGGGATTGCCCATATTTACAGGTGTTACAGTATACTGACGGTCGACAATGGTTTGGTTACCGTTATTTGAAGGGTACAGAATATTAATCGTTTGAGTGAGTTCGTCTGGATTAAATTGTGGTTGTCCCATGTTAATTTTGATTGTGGCAGAGTCACCGTCGGACGTAATAATTTCAGGCACAATTTTGCCTGCAAGAGTTTCAATGGTCGTGGTGTTTTTATTAATTAATTTTTGTTCTTTTGCAAATAAAGTAAAACAGCGGATACCGTTACCGCACATTTCGGCTTCACTTCCGTCAGCGTTAAAAATTCGCATTTGCAGATCATATTTGTTGGAAGGGAGAACTAGTATCAGCCCGTCTGCACCAATGCCGAAGTGACGGTCGCATAATCGTGTTGATATTTCCGGCCAGTTTGTTTTGGAAATATCTTCATTCATGCAATTAACAAGAATAAAATCGTTACCGGTTCCATGCATTTTTGTAAAGTTCATAGTTGCGTCCTTCTATTATTTTTTGTAATAGAAATTATAGCAAGTTGTGAATAAAAGTAAATGTTATTTATTTTTATTCAGGAGCGTTTTCTGTTCCTTCTAATCCTTTTAATAACGTAGCAACCAGTAATTGTTGAAATGTGTGTTTTGATGAATTATAGTCTTTGTTCCCATAATAATCTTTACCACCGAGCACTTGTTCTTTGAACTCAGCTAAACTAGCTTTATCAAGTTGTTTAGTAATTACCTTAATCACAGTATCGATTGCAACGACCAACTCGTTTCTATAACCAGAGTAGAGTAATTCATTATAGATTTTATTATTATACTGGCGTCCTTTTAAGTCGCTTCCATATCGTTTAACTATTTCATTAAGAATTTCCAATGATTTTGTATCTTTAAATTTTAGATAGTTTAATGCATGGTCTAATATAAATCTTGGCCATTCAATCCGTGGCTGAACGTGATGACCGGTTGGGTTTGGATTGGATTTTCCACCATAGCGAGTTGAAAAATGCTTATCTAGATTATCACTGATTGAAATTTCACCAGTTGTTTTGTTAATAGATACTTCGCACCAATCAACAACCCCATAAGTGTCTAATATTAATTTATTAATTTTATTTTGTGTATCAACAATATTTGCCCATCTGGGATCCGTGTCCTTTAAAAGGCTTGCTGCGTATGAGTAAGAGTAGGACTGGTTATACTGAAAAACATAATGAGAGCCAGTGTTTTTTACAAAATGACTACCAGTGTGGTTATTTAGGTTTGGATCATCGTTGGTTCCCGAAGCGGGTAGGGCTGCTAATATTTTGCCTTGGGGATTTTTAACATATGTAACGCCCTTTTCTAAAAAGTCTGAATTTGCTTTTTTGTATAACGCTTCATAATCTAATTCGCTGGATTTCCACTTGCCTGCTTTCTGGTTCTGATAGGCTTGATACAAGTTAGTAATATGAAATACATCTGCATCGGCGGCAGAATCATCCTCTCCATTTATCCATGAAAGAATCGAACTGTTTTGGATATGATTAAATTGGGATTCAGAAGCAGTGTGAATTTGATTAAACATTTTTTGACTAGTTTCTGTAGCATCTTTTGTTAGTAAATAACTGGTGTATTCTTTCCCTTCGGTATGAATCATCCCACTGTCTGCATATTTAACGAGCAAGCCATTATTGGCGGCTTTGTACATAGAAGATGTTGGGACTATATAATGATTACGTTTAGTATTAGCAGCGAGTGTTTTTTTCAACTCGTTTAAGTTACTTGCGAACTCTGTTGCTGATACTTTTTTTTCAGGCTGAGCGATCGGTTTGGTGGCATCATTTAATCCTTTCCCATTATCTAAAAATGAAACCGATACCGTAAAACCAAGATTTGTTCCTCCAGCATTTAAAACTTGAATACTGTTAGGCATTAAACCGAGAGGGGCAATATTAGCCAATGAAATAGTAATTTCGCCGGATTTGTTTATTTTAAAAAAGTTATCCCCACCATCCCATTCAGCAGGAGGTTGAATTGTACTGCCGTTGACATCTATTTTGAAACCTTTTTCTCCCCATGCATTGCTTGCTGGTTTAAAACTATCAACTTTAATTACAAGAGAAGGAAATCGTTTATCTTTAAATGCTGGGTCATTTTGCAGTTCATAATTTTGTGCCATTCCGCAATCGTTTGCATTCCCGGTAAAGGTTACACTGTTCCCGGCTGTATCAATTGTTAGCATCGGATTATCTTTTAGTATTGTTTTTTTAAAGGTAATAGGTACTGATGTTTTTGTTGCAGTATCATCAGTTTTAGTGCTTTCTGTAGGAGCGCTTTGTATCTGGATTTGTGTTCTCATATTGGAATCATAATTTTTTAGTGCTTCCAACGCAACCGGTATTTCCCCATCACTTATGAAGCCGTCAAGACTTGTATCTAAATCCATTAATTTGTCCTGACATTTAGAATCTTCAACTTCAAATATGTTAACCGGTTTGTTTTGTTTTAATAAGCTCGTTACTTTTGCGCAATTCATTTTTAATCCCCCATGTTAATAAGAAGTATATCTAATATATCGAACAAAAAATCACTTTGTCCCACCTTTTATGATTTCATGATAGAATGCAGTATGGTTCCAGAAATAATCCATTTAAAGACTGTTGATTCTACAAACTCATATCTTCTTGAGAATATTGAAAATATGCAGGATAGGCAGGTTGTTGTAGCAAATATGCAAACTTCTGGAAGAGGGCGTTTCAATAGGCCTTGGATTTCAGAGGATTCAGGGAACGTATATTTATCTGTTTTATTAAAGCCTCAAGTCGATCAACATATTCTTGGAAATGTATCTCAATTTATGGCCTTAGTTGTTACGGATGTTTTTTTAAAATATTGTATAGAAACACAGTTAAAGTGGCCCAATGATGTGATGGTTAATGGTAAAAAAATAGCAGGGATATTATCAGAATCTCGTTATATTGGGAATAAACTACAGGGTTTTGTTCTGGGTCTTGGGGTAAACCTTAATATGACAGAAGACAATATAAAAAAAATTGATCAACCTGCGACGGCACTGAATATTATATCGGGACATACAATTGGTCGCGATATTTTTATAAATGAAGTACTGATCGAGTTTTTTGCTGGATATGATCTTCTATTGAAAAAGGGATTTTCTGTCATTAAAGACGCCTATTGTAATCGATGTGGTTTTATTGGAAACTCGATTAATGTCAACGTCTACGGGGAGATTAAAACAGGGATTGTTAAATCAATTACAGAAAATGGCGAATTGGTTTTACACTCTGAAGATAAAGAATTTATTATCCATTCAGGAGAAATAATCACTTAATTATTACCTCTCCTGGGGATTTAGTTGTTGCTAAAGCTAATAATTACCGGTTCTTTATCAATTGTAAACACCACATGTACCGGTGCATAAATAATTTTTTTGGTTAAAAGCTGTTCAAACAACTTTTTATTGCTCAAGTATTGAACCTGTATTTTTTTATTCACAATAGACTCCTTTGTTCTATATTTTATAAATTGGGTTGTGCAATATTCTTGCCAAAACGGCCAATCACTAAGTGGACTAAACTTATGGGTTCTTTGTTTCGGGCTTTACGTTTAATTATTATACAGGTGACCAAATAATGGATTGATTTTTTCCATAAGTTCTACCATAATGAACATCTAATATGATTATTACCAGATTTGCACCAAGTCCAACCGGGCACTTACATATAGGGGGCGCCAGAACCGCTCTTTTTAGCTATTTATATGCTAAACATTGCAAGGGTAAGTTTTTTCTGAGAATGGAAGATACGGATCAAGAACGATCGAAACCGGAATTCGCCGAAAGTATTATTCAGGATTTGAAATGGCTTGGAATTGTTTGGGATAATGATGTCATTCCCTATCAATCTCAAAGATTAACGATATATCAAAAATATTTAGATGAGCTTAAGGAAAATAACTTTGCCTATGAAAAGGAAGGCGCATATTTTTTAAAAGGACATGAGGCTCTTGAGGATTTTATTATTTTCAAGTCATCAGGAATGCCAACCTTTCATTTTGCAGTTGTCATTGATGATCATGAAATGGGCGTTAATACTATTATTCGAGGAGTGGATCATTTAACAAACACGGATAAACATCGACATTTATATAAATGTTTGGGTTTACCGATTCCAGAGTATTATCATATTCCTCTAATTGTCGATGAGAATAGTAAGCCACTTAGCAAACGAAGAAATGACAGTAATATGGATTATTATCGTGAGAATCATTTTTTCCCAGAAGCCGTATTTAATTATTTTGCTAGATTAGGCTGGGGATATCAAAACCAAGAAATATTTAGTAAAGAGGAACTGATCGAACTGTTTGATGTTAAAAAAACATCAAAGAATCCGGCTAGATTTGACCCAAGGAAGCTTAGCTGGGTGAACATTCAATATTTAAAAATTGCCAGTCCGGATAAAATAAAAATATATGGTTATCAAAATATTAATATGCTGATTAAGTTATCTGAAAAAGAGAATACAAAAAAATTGCTTTTAAATGAACTGCAACAGAAAGCAATTAGTTTACAAGAACTTAACGACATGTGTCGTCCTTTTATTGATAACAAAGAGTTAGATACAACATTGTTTAATGAGTATGGTGAGTTTATTTCTGCAATCATTCCAGATGTTATAGAATTGGTTAAAAATATAGCGTCGTGGTCAATTGATGAGATTAACACGGATGTTCATAAATTTATGGATGAAAAATCCTTGGGAATGAAAGAGATGGCAATGCCACTCAGGGTTATTCTAACTGGTCAGAAAAAATCCTTAGACTTAAATTCGATTCTATTTTATCTTGGAAAAGATGAGGTAATCGACAGGTTGAACAGAGCCAAAGAGTTCGTTTAATTTCGTCCGATACACAGTCTGATATCATGGTTTAATGCCAAAATTCTTTTATCAATATAATCCAGTTCTTGTTCATTTTTTTTAATTTCTTCGATTAATAACCTTCTATTATATTCAAGTTGGCGGGTGTAGGGAGGTTTACTGTTCTGATTATTTTCTAGTGGTTTGCCATCAGGTGAAATATTTGCAACTTTATTATTAAGCTGATAAATGTTGTCGACAACCTTTAGTTTCCGGTGCGTTAACAAGAGCATTTCAGATTTAATTTCAGTTAATTTTTTGTAGCGCTCTGGGGAGAATGAAAACACTAAACTAATAGACATCAATATAAGAAGTATTTTAATTAATTTTGACATAATTGGTCTTCTTTATAAATTCTAAAGTAAAGTTATTCTATACCTTTATTCTGAAAATATCAATTTACATAATTATATTTTATTAATATTATAATCAGAGAATGAAATATCAAGGTCTGAAAGGATAGAAGGTTTTATATAATGATTACATTAGGAATAGAGACATCCTGTGATGAAACATCTGTTGGAATTGTAGAAGATGGGACAACCGTTCTATCAAATATCGTTAATTCTCAAATTGATGCGCACAAAAAATATGGGGGAGTTGTACCTGAGATGGCCTCTCGGTTGCATGTAATGAATATTGTCCCAGTTATTGAGGACGCCATGACTACTGCTTCTTTGAAATGGAGGGATATCGATTTAATCTCCTCCACAATGTCTCCGGGGTTATTAGGTGCCTTAAGCGTGGGGTTTAATGCTGCCAAGACACTGTCTTTTTGTTTGGGGCGCCCCTTTATAGGAGTAAATCATATAGAGGGGCATATTTATGCGAATCTCTTGAACGGGGGCAAATATTTCGAGTTTCCGTTTATTGCATTAGTTGCATCTGGGGGGCATACACAATTAATTCTGGTTGAAGAAGAGTTTAAGTATAAATTGGTTGGGAATACTTTGGATGATGCCATTGGAGAAGCATTCGACAAATCTGCTCGAATTATGGGCTTAGGTTACCCGGGTGGTCCAATTATTGATCAGTTGGCAAAAGAAGGAAATAAGAAAAGATACCGATTGCCCTCTGTTAAAACAAATAGAAAAATGGATTTTAGTTTTAGCGGATTAAAAACAGCAGCCCTTCGAATTGTGAGTGAAAATGATTTGTTTAACAAAGAAAATGATAGCCAAGATATAAAAGATTTTTGTGCGACGCTTCAGGAAAAATTGATTGGAGAACTAACAAAAAAGCTTCTTCTTGCCGCCGATACATATAATATTTCAAATATTCTTATCGCGGGTGGAGTTTCAGCTAATTCATTGTTTAGAGAAAAAATTGCAGGAGAAGAGTTTAAGCGTTTTAATGTGGCAATTCCACAATTAAAATTTTGTACGGACAACGGTGCGATGATTGCTGCTGCTGGCTATTTCCGATATAAAAAAGGATACTCTACCGAATTAAATGCTATGCCTTCTGCAAGTAACCGTCTTTGTTCCTAGCTTATTTTTGCAAGATGAATAAGATGGATTAAGTAAAAAATATAAATCCCGATAAAACTCAGAATGATGGCTTTTGGTATTATATTTGATAAGCGAATGGTCACATAAAGCATAACCATAGTAAAAACCATTACGATAAAGTCGATTTTAAGCAAAACGAAATCAATTTTTATAGAGAAAAAAAGAGCGACTGTTCCTAAAACCATTAGAATGTTAAAAATATTACTTCCCACAATATTGGCAAAACACATGCCAGTTTCTCCCTTTTTAATTGCAGAAAACGAGGCTGCTATTTCTGGTAGAGAAGTCCCAATTGCAATAATCGTTGCGCCGATGACATATTCTTTTATGTGAAGAATATTTGCAATATATATTGCAGAGCTTGTCATTAGTTTCCCGCCAATTAATAACCCAACAATGCTTAGAGTAGTTAAAATTATGGCTATTAATTTTTTATATTTTATCCCATCAGGAATTGATTCAATATTAACTCCGGACTTAAATGATGTGAAAAGAAATATGACAAAGAATAATAGTAAGATTGCTCCATCAAGGTGAGAGAGAAGGCCATCCATTGAAAGTAGAATAAATACAAAATAAACTAACATGGAAAAAGTGATGTTACCTAAAATTTGTTTTTTGTCTGATTTATCTAATAGAATCGCAAAAAACATACCCGTCCAGCCCACAATCAAGGCAATATTGGCAATATTGGACCCTAGTATGTTTCCAATACTTATTTCCGTTGATCCTTGAATTAAGGCAAGAACGGATACCATAAACTCTGGAAGACTTGTTCCAAAAGCAATAACGGATAAACCGATTATGAAAGTAGAAAGTTTTAGATGTTTTGCTAAAGATATTGAAGAATCTATTAGCATGTCCGCGCTAAAGGAAAGAATAATTAGCCCAACCAATAATATCAGGATTGATAAGTAAATACTCATAGATTACATTGTAGTATATTCTATCATTTATAAACAGTGGATGAGATTAGTCTTTTTCCCACAATATGCGTTTAAAACGACGTTTTCCTGCTTTGATTATAAACGTGAAAGATAGGGCTATTTCAGTTGGATTACTAATTTTTGTCCAAGAAACACCCTCATCAGTTGTATATGAAACTGCTCCCTGTTGAATGAGTCGGGAACTTTCTTTATTGCTTGGGCTACAGTCGCTCGCGGTTAATAAATGAGCCCATGTGTAAGAGTTCTGAGTGCTTAACGAACAATCCTCAATAGAATCGGGAAGTTCTTTTTTCTTAAATTGTTGAATAAACGCTTCCTCAGAAGCATTGGCAGTTTCTTTGTCGTAGTATAGTTCAACAATTGTTTTGCCGAGTTGTGCTTTTAAGTCCCGTGGATTGACGGTATCGTTTCCCATTTGATCCGTCATAATTTTTAGTTCTTCAGTGGTAGTATTGGTTAAAAGTTCAAAATATTTAAGAATTAAATTATCAGGAATAGACATTATTTTACCAAACATATCATTGGGAGTGTCTGTTAGCCCGATATGATTACCCAGACTTTTACTCATCTTATTAACTCCATCCAGTCCTTCTAGAATTGGCATGGTAATGATTACTTGGGGAGTTTGGCCAGCTTCTTTTTGTAAGTGTCTTCCAACTAACAGGTTAAATTTCTGATCTGTTCCACCGATCTCAATATCAGCTTTTAGATGAACGGAATCATAACCTTGAAGCAATGGGTAAATAAACTCATGTAGACTAATGGATTGATTGGATTTAAACCGTTTATTGAAATCATCTCGTTCCAACATGCGTGCCACATTGTATTGGGCTGTAATATGAATCAAGTCTTTTGCGGATAGTTTATCAAGCCAATCTGCATTATAAACGACAGTTGTTTTGTTTCGATCTAGGATTTTAAAAACTTGATCCTGATATGTATTTGCATATTCCTGGACTTCTTTGGCAGATAAAGATTTTCTTGTTTTGGATTTTCCGGTAGGATCTCCAATCATTGCTGTAAAGTTTCCAATAAGAAACGTGATGTTGTGTCCTAACTCTTGAAATTCTTTAAGTTTTCTGAGAACTACTGTATGGCCTAAATGTAAGTCGGGTGCACTTGGATCAGCTCCAAATTTGATCGTTAATTTTTTTTTGCTTTTTAGAAGTTCTTTGAAGGTATCTTCGTTAATTATTTCAGATATTCCTTTTAAAAGATCTTGGTTCATGAGAAAGTCCTTTAATGAATAGATAATCTTTGATAATATATCATATTGAGAAGGTTGTAAGCAAGGAGAGCGAATATATGGTTTTTGAGAAAAGAGTTCCAATATCCACCGGCCACAAGATAAATAAAAATAAAATGGGCCATTCCTATCAGTTAAAGAGAAAAAGACGAGATAAGATCCTTAATATTTTTAAGACATTTGCAAAAATATTTGGTGCAATTTTTGGTGTTGTCTCAATTATTATTTTAATCTATATCGTATATTTGGTAAAAACCTTACCGGATGTGACGGTTATTACAAATATTATTCCCAACGAAACGACAAAAATTTATTCTGCTGATGGTTTTATTCTGGCTGATTTACATAAAGAGGAAAACCGAATTATTGTTCCTTATTCAAAAATATCAAATACGATGAAAAAATCTGTGGTTGCGTTGGAGGATATCCGGTTTTACAAACATCATGGAGTCGATCCCATTGGTATTTTAAGGGCAGTATTTGTTGATATTCAGCGTGGGGGGCTATCGCAAGGTGCCAGTACAATTACCCAACAGTTAGCACGACATTTATTCCTGACAAAAAAGAAAAAGATTCAAAGAAAAATTGCAGAAATGGTTTTAGCAGTAAAAATAGAACGTCATTATACAAAAGAAGAAATTCTCAGTATGTATTTAAATCAGGTCTATTGGGGACACAATGCTTATGGGATAGAATCGGCATCCAAACAATATTTTAATAAGAGTGCGTCCGATTTATCAATTGCAGAAAGTGCCATGCTTGTTGGTATGTTGCAAGCACCAGAATATTATTCACCCTATAGAAGTTTCGATAGAGCCATGAAGCGTAAAAATATAGTATTGGAATCCTTATATAATTCCGGAATTGTTTCACGAGCGGAGTATCTAGATGCTAAACAGGCAACAATTGTTATCTCTGATCGAAAGAAGTTAAAGTATAAAGCGCCATATTTCACATCGATGGTGATTGAAAAGCTTACTGAACTATATGGTGAAGATGCCGTCTACAGTAGCGGAATGAAAGTGTACACTCCATTAAACTACCGAATGCAGGAAGCGGCCGAAGTTGCTGTAGAAGAAGCGATAAAAACAGGTCAGCAGGCAAGTTTAAACTATACGCAAGCTGCTATTTTAGCAATTGATCCTAGAACAGGTTATATTGTAACAATGGTTGGGGGTTATGATTTTTTAAATAATCATTTTAATAAAACAACGCAGGCTAAACGTCAGCCGGGATCTTCCTTTAAACCATTTGTTTATTTGACGGCTTTATCAAAAAATCTAT
Organism: Candidatus Margulisbacteria bacterium GWF2_35_9; assembly: GCA_001783275.1. Lineage (GTDB taxonomy): Bacteria > Margulisbacteria > Riflemargulisbacteria > GWF2-35-9 > GWF2-35-9 > GWF2-35-9. The sequence goes on along the minus strand of MFRH01000029.1, from coordinate 9,940 downwards.
CACCAGGAACTATTTTTGACGATGCGCCTGTTACATTTAATACTTTGGAAGGACCTTATGCGCCACAAAATTATGAAATGAATTTTAGTGGTAAATTACCGATGAGAAAAGCATTAGAGAAATCAATAAACGTTGTTGCCATCAAAATTATTGATATTATTCATCCAGAGAGTGTTTCAGAAACTGCTAGGAAGCTTGGAATAACAACTACCATAGAGCCGGTCTTATCCATGGCGTTAGGTTCGCAGGAAATTTCTATGATGGAGATGACTTCAGCATATGGTGTTTTTGCAACTGGTGGAGATTTGGCAAAACCAATATCAATTCTGAAAGTCGAAGATCGAAATGGAATTTTGTTGTATCAAGAAAAAATTGAAACAAAGACAGTTTTTGATTCCAATGTAATATATGCATTGGTTGAAATGATGAAGGGGGTTGTCAATTATGGAACAGGTAGAAATGCTAAACTACCTAGACCGATGGCTGGTAAAACAGGTACAACAACAGATTATAAGGATGCTTGGTTTATTGGATATGTCCCTCAACTTGTTGTCGCAACTTGGGTAGGTAATGATGATAATACTCCTATGAAAAAAGTGACGGGAGGCTACATCCCAGCTATTATGTGGAAAAATTATATGAAAACGGCATTAGCAAATATCCCAATGATGGATTTCCCAAAACCGAGGGGAATGGTGGGTGTTAGTGTATGCTGGGATACTGGAAATAAAAGCAATGAGTATTGTCCGCAAACTTCGATTGAAAAATTTTGGGTTGGTTATGAACCTAAAGAGTATTGCTCACTTCATAACGAAAAAAATCAAGGACTGCCTAAGGAAACAAAAAAAGGGTCCAGTTGGATTAATGATTTCTTGAATTAAAGATAATTTTAAAAAGATAAAAAATAAAAAGGTCGCAATTTGCGACCTTTTTATTTTATTTAGATAACTTTAGAAAATCTATTCGAAAATTTCACTAATAGACAAGTTGTTATGGTTTCTAGCGATTGCTTCTGCAAAGAGAGGCGCGGTTGATAATATTTTTAAACCCTTAAAGCGTTTTTCTTTTGGTAGTGGTATGGTATTTGTAACGACTACTTCCTTGAATCCCGCACTAGATAATCTTTCAATCGCTGGGCCAGAGAATACGGCATGAGTTGCTGCCAAATACATTTCTGGATTACAACCGTGTTTTTTTAACATTTCAATTCCTTGGGTAACACTGCCACCGGTATCAACCATATCATCAAATAACAATACGGTTTTGTCTTTTACATCACCCACAACGTGCATTATTTCTGCTTTATTATGAGCGGGTCTTGTTTTGTGGAGAATGGCCAGTTCTGCGCCAATTCTATCTGCAAACTTTTTTGCTGTTTTTGCTCGGCCAGTATCGGGAGCTACAACTACCATATTAGTAAGTTTCTTGTTTTCAAAGTAACGAACAAATAACGGTAATGATGTCATATGATCAACGGGAATATCAAAATAACCTTGAATTTGGTCAGCATGTAAGTCCATTGTAATGACTCTGGTTGCCCCAGCAGTCGTTATAAGATTTGCCATCAGTTTTGCAGATATAGGTTCTCTTGGCCCTGCTTTTTTATCTTGTCGTGCATATCCAAAGTGAGGTATTACAACGGAGATTGTTCGTGCGCTTGCACGTTTTAATGAGTCAATTGCAATAAAAAGTTCCATGAGATCTTCATTAACATTGTTTCCTGCTGTTTGAATTAGAAACGCATTCATTCCGCGAATACTTTCTTCGATAGACGTAAAAATTTCTCCACAACTGAAGCGCGAAAATTTCATTTTACCAAGTTCAATTCCTAAATATTGGGCGATTTCGCTTCCTAGTTTTGGATGAGAGCTTCCACAAAACAATTTCATCATTAATCCAGTTTCTTTATTGATCATTAATAGGTTCTCCTCTTAGAGCGTTATTTAAGACTTAAAATTAAACTATAAAATCCCTGAAATATCAACTTTTATTTCTAAGCATGGATAATATTAACATTAATCTTTATTAAAAGCGTACTTTGAAACAGCTTCAAGTAGTAATAATAAACGTTCGTGTTTTATCTTCTCGGAGTGTTGATTTTCCATGCTTGCTGCTGCGGTTCCTTTCCTAGGAGAATAGGCGGCTGTGTTTACTCTAAAGAACCCCAACTCTTTTACTGCTTTGATTGTGTTTTTGAATTGATCATCTGTTTCTCCGGGAAAACCAACGATTAAATCTGTCGATATTTTAGCGTCTGGAATCCATTTTTGAATTAACAGAGTTAGTTTCTTATAATCATTAAATGTATAACCTCTGTTCATTTTTTGTAATATTTCATCGTCACCCGCTTGAAGTGGAAAATGAATTTCTCGACCAATTTGTGGAAGGCGAGCAATGGTTTGTATCAGTTTGAGCGATATGTCTTTAGGATGGGAGGTTAGAAAGTTGATCGTTTTTAAAAAATCAAACCGATGAACATCTTCTAAAAGATCAGCAAAGTCATAATCTGTATATAAATTAGCACCATATGAGTTCACATTTTGTCCAAGAAGTACAATTTCTTTGTAAGACCCCGCCTTTAATTTTTCAATTTCAGTGAGTATTTCTTCTTTTTTTCGACTAACTTCTCGTCCTCTTGTATGGGGTACTATACAATACGAGCAAAAATTATTACAACCATACATAATTGGAATCCATGCTTGATCTTTACTGCTTCTTAAAATTTGAGTTGCAGATTGTTTTGTATTCTTACTCTCTTCTATTTTAATAGTGTTTTTAGCTTGTTTGTTAAGCAAGTATTGGGGCAAAAATTCAAGTGTATTTGTTCCGATGACAAGATCTAAATAGGGGAATTCCTTAAAGATATTTTCTTTTTCATATTGAGGAATGCAGCCAGCTAGGATGAGTAATTGTTGGCTTTTATTTTTTTTGCGTAGGCCATTAAATTCTCGTATTCTGCTGAATGCTCTCTGTTCGGCTTTGTTTCTTACGGCACAGGTATTAAATATTAAAATATCGGCTTTGTCAGGTTTTGCAGATTGATCGTAATTACATTCGTTAATTAGCATGCCTGCCATAATCTCTGAATCATTTTTATTCATTTGACAGCCATAGGTAAAAATGTAAAAAGATTTCTTTGCCATGCTAGTTATTTAGTGTATTTAAATTTTAAATTCTCTTGAAATCATCATCAAGACGAACAATATCATCTTCACCCAGATAACCGCCCACTTGTGCTTCTATCATGACGAGGTCTATTTTTCCTGGATTTTCTAATCTGTGGATTTGTCCCATGGGGATGTAAGTGGATTCATTTTCTTTTAAATAATAAGATTCAGTACCATTAGTTATTTTGGCCATTCCACTAACGACAATCCAATGTTCATTCCGATGGAAATGTTTTTGGAGCGATAATTTATGCTTTGGACTAACAACGATTTTTTTTATTTTATATTTTTCTGGCATTTCTAGGAGAATTTGATACGTTCCCCAAGGTCGATGAACAGTGGTGTGGATATCAGTTAGTGGCGAATTTATTTGGGCTAGCTTTTCAACAATTTGTTTAACTTTTTGGGAGTGGCCTTTTTTGGTAACGAGTAAGGCATCATCTGTTTCAATAATAATAAGATCCTCAACTCCTATAGTCGATATAAGTTTGTCGGTTTTTGATATGATCAGGTTGTTCTTCGAATCTAAGGGTAGATGTTGTCCAATGACCGCATTATTGTCAGTATCTTTAGGGATTACATTGCTTAGCTCATCAAAGCTTCCAAGGTCAGACCATCCAATATCTGCAAAGACCATTTTAACCGTTTTACATTTTTCCATAACCGCGTAATCGATACTGTCAGAAGGTATGTCCATCATATTTTCCTCCGAAATACGGGTAATGTTGTTTTCTGTGATGGTTTTTTTGATGGCTTTTACGGATTTTGAATAAATCTCAGGAGCATTTTTTTTAAGCTCATTTAAATAAGCTCCTGCTTTAAACATAAACATTCCACTATTCCAGAAAAATGATTTTTTTTCTAAGTATTTTTTTGCTAGTGCAAGTTCGGGTTTTTCTTTAAATGACAAAACATTCGTTCCATCAGATTCAATGTACCCATAGCCTGTAGAGGGAAAACTCGGTTTAATTCCAAAAGTAACCAGATATCCATCACTCGCAAGTGTCTCGGCTTCTTTCATCATTTGACGATAATTATCGACGTTTTCGATAAAATGATCAGAAGGAGTAACTAGAACAATATCTTCTGGGTCAAATTTTAAGCATGCAAGAGCAATTGCCGGAGCTGTATTTCTTCCCATCGGTTCTAGAATGTATGAGAGGTTTTTTATTTTGCTCTCAGCGGCCTGATCCACAACCAGAAAATATTGGGTTTCATTAGTAACGACCATGAATTGGTGTGGTTTGTTCCGTTCGATTGTTTCCTGAAAAAGAGATCGATTGTTAAAAATCTTAATAAACTGTTTTGGTGATGACTTTCGTGATAACGGCCATAATCGTGTCCCACTGCCACCTGCTAGAATTACAATTTTCATAAGGAAGATGAAATCATATTATTAAAACGCTGTCAATAAAATTGACACTGGTCACTAGAATACGAAACTGTATTTTGCCTCAGAACACAGGATAAATCGGTATTTGTTTATATATCCCTCCATAAGAGTTAATTTAGGTTCTGGATATACAGATACTTTATTGAAATAAATCTGTAGTTTTAAAAGTATTTCAGGTGTGGGATAGGTAAAATATAAAATACTATCCCCCAAGTTGATTGTTGTGTTATTCCAGAGTTCAAATTGATTTTGCCCCCAAACCCCTTGCCCTTTGAATTCGCCTTCTGGAAAGAGAATCGTTTGTTTGAGATAATATGATAAGAGTCCGACGGATCCATGAAGATCGGCATATATCGGCAGATGGCTTTTATAGACTTGTTGTATTTTATTTACATCTTGAACGATTTTGTAGTTATTTTGGTAAGCATCATGAAGCGATATAACAGATGGACCTGTAAATAATAGAGCAAATGTAAGTAATATGTTAAAAATAAGCTGAGAACGAATAATTGAATTTAGTGAAGACTCTAATTTAATACCAATATAAATAGAGAAGGGGATAAACATAATTGCTGTCCAGTGGCCCCAGACTTTGGTGATTATACTGAGTGTAAAAAAAATAGAAAATATAAAAAAGCTTGAGACAAAAAAATGCGCGATATCTAAATATAAATTATTTTTTTTGCGATATGCTTTAATGAGGTAATAAAGCATAATTGGAGAAAAATAGAGAAGTTGATCGGATAAGAATGTTAGCGTGTATTTAAAAAAGGGTTCGGTTCCAAGACGTCTTGTATGAAAAAGAAACGAAATATAATCATGCTGATAATTCCATATTAATAGCGGTAAAAGAATAACTAATGCTAGAAAAAATGAGAGAATAAACTCAACGGATATCAGTGTTTTCCTTAGTTTATTATTGAACAAAATATATAGAAAAATAAAAAGTGGTAATAATATGAATGTATATTTGCTTAGTAGGCCTAAACCGGTTGTTAGGCCCAATCCATAAAGATATTTTTTGTTTTCAGTCTTTATTAGTTTAACAAACAAGTAAATGCATGCGGAAGAAAATAGCAATAGTGGTTGTTCAACCTGCATTGTTATACCAAAGAAAAAATTATAGGGAATAAGGACAAAAAGTATTAATATTTTCCAAATACTTTCTTTATTGCTTAGATAAACTGAAGCGGTTTTGTATATAAAAAATAGGGTAAAAAGGAGAAGGGTTAACGACGCAGTTCGAATGGCTAAGAGTGGTTCTCGAAAAATCAAAATGAATAGGTAGTTAATCCATGAGACCATCCCGGGATGATCGACATAGGACAAATCGAGATGAGACGCCCATAACAGATAGTAGCTTTCATCAGCTGCTAAAGGAGTTAGATAAGTTAGAATAACTCTAATTAGAATAATGATAATGAATAAAATAATGTATTGATTTTTTTTTAGCATAATACGATTAACTCGTTTAATTTAATCTTAAGTTGTTCGTGTATTATATCAGTAATTTAGCCATTTAGGTATGAAAATGGATACTAACGGTTTTAGTGTTTATAACTATTTTCAGACAAATAATTTGCTTGCAATAAAAAAAAATGAAGTTAAAATAAAAGAACAGTTTATTAATAACATGAAGCGAGGTGACGAAAATGATATCAAAAGATATGAAAATAATTGATCTAGTTAATGAGTATCCCGAAGCTATAACCATATTGCAAGAAAATGGTGTCGGATGTATGGGATGTATGCTAGCTCATTCTGAAACAATTGGGGAAGGGTTAACTGCACATGGATTAGATGTTGATAAAATTCTTAAGGATATTGAAGCTGCAACAAAAAGCGCTGCTTAGTTTGATTAATTAATCTTGATATAATAAAAAAGCACCCAATCGGGTGCTTTTTTATTATTTAATTTTAGAAGGATTTATTCCCACTCAATAGTGGATGGTGGTTTGGACGTGATGTCATAAACTACCCGATTTATTTCAGGTATTTCATTAATAATACGAGTAGATATTTCGCCTAGAACTTCATAGGGAACATGTGCCCAATTTGCGGTCATTGCATCTTGACTGGTCACAACTCTTACCGCAATCGTATGAAGATAAGTGCGTTTATCGCCCATTACTCCAACAGTTTTAATTGGTAGCAACACAGCAAATGCTTGCCAAACTTTTCGGTATAATCCCGCTTTTTTAATTTCATCCATTACGATGTCATCAGCTTCTTGAAGCACTCTAACGCGTTCTCTTGTAACTTCACCCATAATTCTGATAGCTAAACCAGGACCAGGAAATGGTTGACGGTAGACTATTCGTTCAGGAACCTCTAACTCTAAGCCCATTAACCTTACTTCATCTTTAAATAGTCGTTTAAGGGGTTCAATAACTTTAAATTTCATTTTTTCTGGTAAGCCACCAACATTGTGATGGGTTTTAATTTTTACTGCATTTTTTGATACTCCCGAGGTTGCACTTTCAATGACATCAGGATAGAGCGTTCCCTGCGCAAGGAAGTTTATTTCTCCCTTAAGTTTTTTTGCTTCTTCTTCGAATACACTAATAAATTCATGTCCAATCAGCTTTCGTTTCTGTTCAGGATCACTTACTCCTTCAATTGCTTTAAAGAAACGATCTGCTGCATCAACATGAATGAGTGTAATCTTGAAATTATCATTTACAAGTTCTACAATTTTTTTTGCTTCATCTTTTCTCATAAACCCTTGATCAATAAACATACATACAAGTTGTTTTCCAATTGCTTTGTGTAATAAAGCTGCAACAGTCGTTGAATCAACGCCTCCGCTCAATGCAAGGAGCACTTTCTGATTGCCGACCGTGCTTTTAATTTCATCTATAGCTTCTGTTACAAAACTTTTCATGTTCCAAGTAGGAGGCATTCCTGCGATGTTGTAAACAAAATTATTTATAATATCCATACCTTGTTGAGTATTAACAACTTCTGGGTGAAATTGAACCCCATATATACGTTTTGCTTTATTCGCAATAGCGGCATAAGGGGTATTATCCGAATGAGCTATACGAACGAAATCAGCTGGTAGTTTTGAAACGCTGTCTCCATGACTCATCCAAACTGTTAGATTTGGCATAATTCCTGCGAATAGATCAGAAAAATCGTCTATGTGAAGTTCTGCTTTTCCGTATTCTTCTGCCCACTTCGGCTTTATTCCAATTGCTTTCCTGAAGCAAGGTTAACAGCGTTTCCTTTGTAAGTTCGACCTGGGGTTCGGTTTGGCCCGGAGATCTATCAAAAGGAAGAGAAGATCGTTTTTCCCGTATTTCCACGGGTAGATCATTTAATTGGATTCGGTTCGAATTGCATATGACAAAAGCATGTTCAACGGCATTCTCAAGCTCCCTGATGTTCCCCGGCCAGGGATGTTCCATCAGCCGCTTCATGGCTTGCTCATCAACCCCTTCTATGGATTTATTCTCCCGCTTGTTTCCTTTTTTAATAAAATGGCTGACCAGAAGGGGAATGTCTTCCCGTCGGTCTCTTAAGGGCGGCACCATGATGGGAAAAACCTTTAACCGGTAAAACAGGTCTTCCCGGAATTTTCCCTGCTTTGTCAGTTCATAAAGATTCTGATGGGTTGCGGCAATGATCCGGATATCGATTTTTATTTTCCGGGAGTCCCCTACCCTTTCAATCTCTCGTTCCTGGAGGACTCTTAAAAGTTTTATCTGCATATAAGGGGTTAATTCTCCGATTTCATCCAGAAAAATGGTCCCTCCGTCCGCCTCTTCAAACCGGCCCTTGCGATCCCTGTGAGCCCCGGTAAAGGCTCCTTTTACATGGCCGAAAAGTTCGCTTTCGAGAAGGGTTTCAGAAAGGGCGGAGCAGTTCACCGTGATCAGGGGACCTGCTTCATCATTGCCGGTATGATGAATGGCCCCGGCCACCAATTCTTTCCCGGTTCCGCTGTCTCCCTGAATCAGGACATTGGCCCGGCTGTTGGCCGCAGCCCGTATGGCATCAAAGACATTCTGCATGGCAGGACTTTTCCCGATAATATTTCCCAGTTGATACGCTTTTTTCAGCTTCCGTTGCGCCTCTTCAGCCGTCATTTTAATCTTTTTTAATTCCGTCAGATCCGTAATGGTTTCGACAATACCGAGAATGCGTCCGTTATCATCAAGAGCCAGCCGGGCATTTTTGATGACTGAGATATCATGACCGTCCTTGTGGCGGATGGAACATTCTTTGGCCTCGGTCCTGCCGTGCTGAATCACGCCGCAGGCATTTACATCCGCAGGGCACCTTTTGCCAAAGCACTGGCTGCATTGAATCAGACTACAAGGATGCCCCACGGCTTCCTGTGCAGAATATCCGCTGATCTTTTCCATTGACCGGTTCCAGGATGTGATCACCCCCTGTTCATCCAGGGTAAACAGGCCCTCGGCCATGGTATCCAGAATCTGGTTTAAAAAATTGACATTCCATAATTGATGGGTTTCCATTTTTTCCTTTAATACGTACCTTTTGTCCCGGACCATGGCTTTAGTAACGTTACTATAACACAAGTAACGCAACCGTTACCATTTAATTCCCTTTATTTTTCTGTTCCGGCTTTTGTTGTCTGCCTTTTTTATTGCCCGTCACCTGACAGGCATCTTTCATTCATGTGGATATCCCCAGCCTGGGAAGGATATAAATCTGAAGCAGAAGATAAACCCCTAAAAAAATCAGAACATAAATCATTTCTTTCATACATTCCCTCCTCATTATATATACAACACCCGTTGATCAACCATCTGGTATATTGCAGCAAGTGTTATGCCAATCCCATAATTATTGATATGAACCAGATATAATATCATATGGCATGAACTTTGATAGTATATCCCTAAAAGTAACATTTTTACAGGTTTTCATGGAGGAGAAATCAAAATGGAAATGAATCTATTTCAGGAAGAATTAAAAAAAGGCGTCACATTGATTGATTTTAATGCGTCCTGGTGTGCACCCTGCAGGGCCCAGGAACCGGTCATTAAAAAATTAATAAGCCTGTATCGGGATCGCGCCGCCATCATTGAAATTAATATTGACGATCATCATCTATTGGCCACCGAGTATGGGGTCCAAAGCATTCCCACACTCATTATTTTCAAGGAAGGCAAGGAAATCAAACGCTTTGTGGGTCTCCAATCCGAAGCGGTAATTGCCCAAAGTCTGGATGAAGCATTATAACAATCGAATCAACCGCATGGGAGATTAAAAATGGGCAAGTGTATCCATCACCCTGATCGTGAAACCGGCTATATCTGTATGAAGCACAATATTTATCTTTGCGAGGAATGCATAGAATGCCGTGACCCTGACCTATACTGCAAGTTCAGACCCTCCTGCCCCATTT
>MFRH01000028.1:5358-8592 GCA_001783275.1 Candidatus Margulisbacteria bacterium GWF2_35_9 | reverse complement strand
CTTTCGGATACATTGTTACCCATTGTTTATCTTTTTCTAAAATAGGAACTGTGGTCATTAAGGGTTCTTTAGCAATGACCACTCCGGCAGCATGAATTCCGGTATGTCTGGCAATGCCTTCAATTTTTAGTGCAATATCTAAAAGTTCTTTTAAACTGTCGTTGGAATTGTAAATTTGTTGTAACTCTTGTTGATCGTTAAGAGATTCTTGAATTGTGGCCCCAAAGGGGATAAGTTTGGCAATTTTATCGACTTCATGTAGGGGTACTTCCAAAACTCGGCCGACATCCCGAATAGCCATACGAGCTGCCATTCGACCAAAGGTTACAATTTGAGCCACATGATCGGTTCCATATTTTTCTTTTGTATAATCAATTACTTTTTGACGTTGTTCAATACAGAAGTCAATATCAATATCAGGCATACTGATACGATCTGGGTTTAAGAAACGTTCAAAAAGTAAGTCAAATTTAAGCGGGTCGATATTCGTGATCCCAAGTGCATAGGCAATAATACTGCCAGCAGCGCTACCTCTGCCTGGGCCGACGCTAATACCGTTATCTTTTGCAAATTGAATAAGATCGGCAACGATTAAAAAGTAGGAGGCGAAGCCCATTTTACTAATAACGGAAAGCTCGTATTCGAAGCGTTGTTTAACTTGTTCATGCATCGGATTATACCTTTTTAGCAATCCGTTCCAGGCATTTTTTCTTAAGTAACTGCTATCGGTTTCATTCTCCGGAACAATAAAAACAGGTAATGTGTGGCTACCAAGAACCAGTTCAACATTACATTTATCTGCAATTTCCAATGAGTTTGATATGGATTCAGGATGGGTTTTAAAAATTTCTAGCATTTCATCGGCTGTTTTAATATAAAATTCAGTTGTATCAAAGTGAAGACGATCTTTATCTTTTAATGTTTTTCCAGTCTGTAATGCAAGTAAAATATCCTGAATAATAGCATGATCTTTTGTAAGATAATGCGAGTCGTTTGTGGCGATTAGTTTAATATCTAGCAATTTGCTTATCTCAATTAGCTTAGAATTAATCATCGGTTGAGCGGGAAGATTATGATCTTGTATTTCAATATAATAATCATCACCAAATAGAGATTTAAAAAATTTGGCTTCTTCAATTGCTGCATCAACATTTGAATTTTGAATATATTTTGATAGCGGTCCGCTCATACAACCGCTTAGACAAATTAGCCCTTCACAATTTTCAGCGAGTAATTCTCGATCAATTCGTGGCTTATAGAAAAATCCTTCTAAATGAGCAAGAGAGGCTAACTTTAATAAGTTTTGATAGCCCGTGTTGTTTTTGGCAAGGAGGGTGATGTGTCGAGCAAATTTATCAAACTGGACATCTTTATCGAATCGTGTTCGAGGTGCGAAATAAAATTCACATCCGATAATGGGTTTTATTCCAGCGGCTTTGGCTTTCTTATAAAACTCGATAACTCCGTACATAACACCATGGTCTGTAATAGCAATTGCGGGCATATCAAGATCTTTTACTCGTTGTATTAATTCCGAGATTTTGATGGCTCCGTCAAGCAAACTGTACTCAGTATGGACATGAAGATGTACAAATTGGTTCTTACTCATAGCTTTATTATATTACAATTAAAAAAATCAGGCTAAATATTTTGAGATTGTTCTGTCCCATTCATCTAAATCAACTGGTTTTTGAAGAATTTCAGTACAACCGAGATCAATTCCTTCCTGAAGGTTTTGAGCACTGGCATAACCTGTATGACCGATTACGATAACGTTTGGAAGGAATTTTTTTATTTTAGCAGTTGCGCTCCAACCATTCATATCCGGCATTTTATAGTCCATGATGATTAGATCTGGGCTGATCTGTCTAGCCATTTCAATGCCTTCTTCGCCAGAAGATGCTTCAACTATAGTAAGTTCTTTTCCCTCTAAGGATACTTTTAAAATCCAGCGGATAGTTGATTCATCATCAATTATTAATATTGTTTTGTTCATAAGAACTCCTTAATCGAATTTTACCTTTACCATTTTTGTTCCGTCAACATAATCCTCAATTATAGGATCTTGTATGTTGTTGATATCTTTAAGTATTTTTGATATTTTCTTAGATTCATCCGAAATTTGTTGCGCCGTATTTCTGAGTGTTTGTAATTTATCTATATTATTATCACCAGTACTATTAATGATTGAATCAAGTAGTTTAATAGAAAGCTGGGCTCCCATCATAATAGATGCGATCGGATTATTAATTTCATGGTTAAGTCCGACGCTCATTCGAGTGATAGAGAGAAGTTGCTCTTGTTTCAGCTCTTCTTTCTGGAATTTCTTTAAGTCTTTAACCATATTATTAAATGCGTGTGCCAATTCAAAAAACTCGTTTTTTTCTTTAATAACAATTTCATGATTTAGGTTTCCGCTACCGATAATGTTTGCTCCTTCCTGCAATTTTCGAATAGGGGACTCAATAATCCTTAAATAAATGAAGGCAATAAACAAAAAGAGAACGATTGATAATGTGGTGAAGAAGAAGGAATTATATTGTGCTTTTTGAAGACCTGAAAATGCGTCTGAAAGAGGTTGTCTGATGGCAATGATAATGCCAGTAAGAAGATCTGTTTCAAAGGTTTCTAAATACTTGCCTTTATTTAGTTCCTCTTTAAATGAAGAAACAAAATACGATGAATAAATAAGTCGATAACCTTCTGTAAAAAATTGGATTTCACCATTTTTTTCAAATGCAAACTCTTTAATATCTTTAAATAAATCATCCGAGGTGAAAAAGGCAATGAAATAATTTGAAATGTTATGAGACTCATCAAACATTAGCATAGAAACTTCCATCAATTTATTGATGTTGTTAAATGAGTACATAAAGCCATCTTTTGCAGTGCCCTCCATATACTTGTCGTAAATATCTGTTTTTTTACCACTATAAGCAAAATTCAATTTTTCTTCGGAGATTGTTAAAACGGGTTCTCCTTGAGCATTTAGCATGATAACCTTTTTGAGCCCCTTTATGTTTTTAAGGTTATTAAACATTGCAAGCCCAATATAATATGGGGTGCTACCGGTTGGAAACTTATCAAGGTAACTTTGTAAATCTTTTCTTCTCGAGTCGTAATGACCATGTAGTGAGCTTATTATTTCAGATGTTTTTACGGCAAAAAATTGTTTTTTTGCAGACATTAGCTCTGATTTCACAATATAAAGGGTTGCGTAGTTAACGAGTTCCA
>MFRH01000028.1:0-5333 GCA_001783275.1 Candidatus Margulisbacteria bacterium GWF2_35_9 | reverse complement strand
GAGAAATGACGATGATGATTGCGAGAGAGAGAATCATTCTAAAAACGATTCGTTGTCTCAGATATAGTGATGGTTTTTTATAAAACTCCATGTTAACAAATGGAGTGCTGATAACGATGTATAAAAGAAACAAGGCCGGAATCGCTATCGCTTGACTGAGTACATATCCATAGTCCAATGTGTTGACAGAGAAAAAGAGGGAAATAATTTGACCGAAATAAAATAGTGAAAAAAGCCGTGAAATAGCAAACTTATATTCTTTTGTAATCTCGTCATCAGTTGACCTTCGGGTGTATGAACGAAAGACCAAACAGGTTATTACAGAAGTTGAAGCCCATATGCCTTTTGTAATTTTCTGAAGGAGATAGTTTGGAATAAACGGATTGAAGCCATTTATCACATTGGTTTGAACCCAGATAATCAATAGGGGAAGGCAGATGACACATGTTGCTATAACAAAGAACATTAAGGTTTTTTCTTTTTTTATAACAAAATGAACGCTTAACATTGTTGCAAAGATATAGATTAATGATACGAGTCCCTGCATGTAGAAAACATTGAGTTTTAAAATATCGGCACTTGAAAAAATTTTGATAGAAAATTCTAGTATAATAATTAAAAATATAACTAAGTACAAACCCATTATTTTTTGTTGAATAAAAGGGAGTGGCTCTGTTTTTTTTATTCGTTTTTTTAGAATCTGAAAAAAATTAAATAGGATATAGGAAAGTATAAATATTAAAAAGCTACTTAAAACGACAGAAATATTGAAAGCAAAGGTGAACATACCTTTATTGTAACGAATAATTCGTTTTCATCAAATATCAAAACCACTTAATTTTGATATTTATTTTTTATTTTAACCCTTGGATAAGTATTTTGTAATCATTTCGGGCATTCCAGGCGATGAATCCATCCATTCCCGTTTCGTTAATCGCTTTTATTTGTTCTTTAATATAAGAAGGGCCGTAAGAAGGCGCCATATATTCAAACGCTTGTATCCATGGAACCATGATTGTGGGGTACTGAGGATATTGATCAATTAGTTTTTTAAACCGTTTGGTTCCCTTTAACATAAAAAGATAGGGCATATCACCGGGTGCCTTGATATTTTCAAACCCGGAATGAAAATGAGATGGGTAAAGCATGGGACATATTTCGTCAGCATATCGCATAAACGTTAAAATATTCTGACCTAGGATTTGAGTGGTATCTTTTTTGTCCCAGACTACGATTCCAAAGATATCAACCGCAAAGGAGATATTTGCTTTATCTATAATCGGCAACATTTCTTTGCAAAAATTATCAACAGCCTTGTATCTGGCTGTGCCATTACTTCGACGGGCTAGAATTAGATTCGTATCACCTTCAGAAGGGAACCGAATATAATCGAGTTGTATTTCAGAGGGAGATAGCAAAGTTGCTATGCGAATTATTTTTTTGTAATATTCTATAACTTCTGGGGAATATAAATCGACCCAGTATTGCCCAAAATAATCTTGCCAAGGTTGATTTGTTTTTTTGTTCCAAAGCACTAAATTTGAATTATAACGTTGAATAAAACTATCGGTAGCAACCACAATTCGTAGGGATACTTTTATGTTTTGCTTCTTAAAAAGACTAATCATAGTATTAAAGGAATTCATTTTTTTTAAGATGTCAGAATCATTTGCTTCCATAAAGGATTTATAAGACTTGTATTCCTTCTGGATTTCGGCGAAATAACTCTTGTAATCGATAACGATAGCGTCGAGGTTACTTGATTTTATTAAATCAATTTGTGTATTAATTTTGGCCACATTATTGATGGCTCCATAAGATAAATGATAACCCCTAAGAGAATAATCTTTGCTTTTTAGCCGTTCAGATTTTGATAAGAAAGGTTGTTTCTTTGTTAAAAAAGGAAACTTCCCAGTGTTTGATTTAAACATATTGTCTGAGGAAGCATAGGTAAAAAGTTGACCTTCAATGGACAATGGATATTCAATAATCCGGGGCTTTCCATTACTGGTAAATAGTTCTTTTTGTTTATTAATCTCGATCCATTCCTTAAAGTTGACGTCTGATAAGGAGCTAACGCGAATTGATTCTACTGGATCAAAATCTTTATGGTAGGTTGGTAAATTATAATTTTTGTCTTTAGCAACAAAATTTAATGGAGTATGGAAATCGGCGATAAATAGAATAAAGGGGTGATGATGTTTCGGAACAGTAATACGCCCAGAAATATAGTTCTCATATGTGATGGGATGAAAATTGTTGTTTTTTGCGTCCTCAATAAATATTTCGGCATTTTTTGTAGAGGGTGAAAAAAAAGCAGGAATTGGACTCAATTCATTAATCTGAGCGCAGGTAAGTAAAGAGATAAAGAGAACAGCTATTATTTTTCGCATTGCTTATTAAAAATTGGTATTAGTATTAGTCCTAAAAAAATCATCAGAATTGAAAAAATCTGTCCATAGGATAATACATTAAAAACCAGATTCTGGAAAGAATCGGGTTCACGAAGAAACTCAATAAAGAATCGAACGACCCCATAACCGATAATATAAATAGGCGTTAGGATTTTTTTTGTGACGAAAAATCTTCTGAGATAAACAAGCAATATAAACAAGAGGAGTCCTTCTCCAAAGGCTTCAAGCAATTGAGAGGGGACCCGAAGTAGGTTTAAAGAATCGCTTGGAAAATACATTCCCCAGACAGAAGTGGTTAATCGGCCGTACAATTCCAGATTTAAAAAATTGCCTAGTCGACCGAAGGTATATCCAAGTGGGATAAAAGCAACGATAAGATTTAGAAAGTTGAACGTATTTAGTTTGTAACGATGGGTTACCCAGAATAAAGCCAATATAAATCCGATAGCACCACCGTGATAGGAAAGGCCGGAAATACCGACAAAAACACCATTCTCAAATGGCCAGAAAATCTGTGGAAGATGATGAATATAATAACCGGGTTGATAAAAAAAAGCGTATCCGAGCCTTGCCCCAAGAATAATCCCAAAAACACAGTAATTAAATAAATCAAGCACAAAACCAGACGGATTGAACTCAGGATTTTTTTTCAGTATGCGAATAATAGAGGTATAAACCACCATTATTCCAATCAGGTACATTATACTGTACCACCGAAACTGCAAACCAAAAATTTCAAATGCAATCGGGTTAATATTATAGGGTATGTTCTGCCAAAAGTTAAAAAAGTGTTCCATAGATAGTTAGATTATAAGTGTATTTGTATCGAATTCCAATGAGTTTATAAATGATATAACCTTAGAAGGGATAACTAAATTATTTATTAAAGTTATTGTCTCTCAATTTGAGAATAAATATCCATGACTATTTTTTGAACTCGGGTTTCTGCCAAATTTAATTCAGAACCATTTATTTTTCTAGCAGATAAAATAGGCCCACTTTTTTCTTGGCGAAATACTTCTAACAACTCGAGACCATTTTTTAGCATAAGAAAAGCAAGCCCTTTTATAGAAGGCACATAAATATGCTCCCAGCTATGGTCCTGCCAATATTTGTCAGAGCCAATCGATTGGCCATACCAGTCATCATGGAACATGGTTTTTATAAATAGGGTTGTATGAGAACTCATGATAGAAGCAATGTCGGTAATAATTTTTTTTGGTTCCCGAACATGTTCTAAAACGTCCATTAACATGATATAGTCAAATTTTGAATGATTGGGTAAGGATTCAATTCCTCCTAGCAAAACTTCGTTGGTAGATAATCCCGAATTTCTAGCTGATTCGATGGCTGCTTTTGAAAAATCAATTCCTAAAACCGTAAGACCAGCTTGTTTTAAAACATGTAAAAGATAACCATTACCACAGCCAATATCAAGTGCTTTACCTTCAGGAATAAAGTGTTTGCTTTTTAATATTGTTGTTAATTGATTGTTGGACCTTTCTTGGCTACCCTGATCAGAGAAATAGGGTTTGTTATAAAATGCTAGAAGTTCCTTTTCAGAGGGGAGAGGCGAAACAAATGCATTTCCATCAGAATCTTGTCGTATAGTATACTCTTTGCCATCTTTAGAAATAGAAGCAACCTGATGCGTAGGAAGTCCTGTAAAAGGACTAATAAACTCTGCGATTATTTTATTATTCATATAAAAAACCCATAATTATAAAGACATACATAGTAATATATCGATCAAACTAGGAATAATTCCCATAAACGCTATGTTTAATATTTATGAAATATCTTCATTCAATTTTCGATAATTTATAGAAGGAAATGTAATGAAAAACAAAGTTATCAGTACAAGAAATAATTGGGTAGATATACGAAATAAGTTCAGGTAGTATAATACAAGCATGATCGACATACATTGCCATCTGGATGCAAAATATACGCCTGAACAGCTTCGGGAATTTATCGATTCAACGAAACTGCATGCTCTTATCTCGTGTGGGATTAAGCCATCGTCTTGGTATAAACATATTGAATTAAAAGAATATTACCCAATCAATATTTCGCTCGGCATCCATCCCTTTTTTGTTGAAGACAGCTTAAAAGGAGCATTGGATAGTTTAGATAAATTAATTCAGGAGAACGACATTGTTGCCATAGGGGAAATCGGCCTGGATTATCATAAGGAACAGAAAGAATCGAGAGAGTACCAGATAGAAGTTTTTCAGAAACAAATTCAATTAGCAAAAAAACACAATCTCCCCATTATAATTCATTGTCGCAAAGCCCATCAGGATTTATTTCCGATACTTAAAAAAGAGAAGAGTACTGGGATGATTTTTCATTCTTTTTCAGGTGGCGAAAACGAACTTGAAACAGCACTTAGTTTAGGTGCATATATTTCTTTCGGTTTTCCAATCAACTATAGAAACAATAAAAAGCAGCAGCATATTTTGTCATTAACTCCCATTGATCGAGTTGTTTTTGAAACGGATTCGCCCTATATGAAAATAAACCTGGAAGGTGATGAATGCCCGCCAAACCCATTGGATATTGAACTCGTCTATAAAAAAGCAGCCGAGATTCTATGCATTCCCATAAACGAGTTAATTCTTCAAATCAGAGAAAATGTAAAGACCGCCTTCCCCAAAATCGTTAGCATTTAATCCTATCTATTTCTTTTCCTCCCCTGCGAAGGGGAGGTGGCAGCGAAGCTGACGGAGGGGTTGGTTTTGAATCCCCTTGGAAGGGGGCTCGGGGGATGTGTTTTGCAAAAACGAGTCGGAGGGGTTGTTTTTAATATGGGGAGCACAAATAATTTATTTTTGTATTAAAAATTAAAGATTCTAACGTTATAATAAAAAAATGTGCGCCAAGCGAAGCTGGCGATTACTTGTGAGGGGTAGATAG
>MFRH01000027.1:4988-5416 GCA_001783275.1 Candidatus Margulisbacteria bacterium GWF2_35_9 | reverse complement strand
AGAAGCAACAATCGCAATTATAGAGACTTTTGCAAAAATCAGGCAATTAACAAAAACCATAAAAGATCTCTCAACCTTTTTATTTGCTTGACGATTAACCTGTATACAGGTTAATATAAAAACATATTAACCTGTACGAGGGGTATTTAGTGTCTAATATTGAAAAAAACATATTAAAACAGCTGATTAAAGAATCTAATAATAAAAATTTATTTTGTGGTGTAAAACGAGACTTAACAGCCACTATTTCTAATTTTATTGATATGGATGAGGTAATCGCTTTAAGTGGTGTAAGGCGAAGCGGTAAATCGGTTCTTTTTAACCAATTGGTTTCTTTCATAGATAATAGGAATAATTGTTTAATTATAAATTATGAAGATGAGCGTTTGATAAATTTTTCAGTGAATGATTTTGATCCATTACTAGAA
>MFRH01000027.1:0-4966 GCA_001783275.1 Candidatus Margulisbacteria bacterium GWF2_35_9 | reverse complement strand
CGCTTGGTAGAGTGTACCTTTTTTTTGATGAGATTCAAGAAGTAGCATTTTGGGAAAAATGGGTAAGGAGGGTATATGATTCTGATCGGAAGATTAAAATTTTTATAACGGGGTCAAGTTCTTCTTTATTGTCTTCAGAATTTGCAACATTATTAACTGGAAGAAATCTGTCTTTTACCCTCTATCCGTTTTCATTTTTGGAATATTTGGAATATAAAAAAATAAAAATTTGTAAAATGAGTATTTTTGATACGGATATTCAAAAACGAGCAGAATTAAAATCAATATTAAATGAGTATATAACTAATGGTGGATTTCCTGCTGTGATTTCTAATTATTCATTAGAGGTTTTACAACACTATTTTAGGGATATAATCTACAGAGACATTGTGCGTCGTTATAGTGTTAGAGATGTAAAACAGTTAGAAGAACTATATATTTATTTGGTGACAAATAATGCAAATTTATACACATATAACAACCTGAAAAATATTTTTAAAATGGGTATTGATACTGTTAAAGAATATATAAATTATGGGATTTCAGCAAATTTAATTTATGATCATCTCTTTTTTTCGTACTCATTAAAGGAATCGTTTAATAAACCTAGAAAATCATATTGTATAGATAACGGATTAAGAAATGCAATTTCTTTTAAGTTTTCTAGTGATTTAGGTCGATTAGTTGAGAATCAGGTATTTATCGAATTAAAACGAAATTATGATAATTGTTATTATTATAAAAATAACAATGAAGTAGATTTTGTCATTAAAGATAAGGATCAACGTTTGATAGCAATTAATGTTTGTTATTCTGATGAGATTCCTGAAAGGGAAATATCTGGGTTGTTGGAATTTAAAAAGGATTTTGGGGATAGGGTTAAAGAACTTATCATTATTTCTAGAGATATTTTTATTGAAAAGGATGCTATCCGGACCGTTCCTTATTGGAAATGGTTGATAGAATCAGTTCCCTCAATATAAGGATAAATATATATGTGTGGAATAACAGGTTTCTGGCAATTAAATAAATTTTCTCCTAAGACAGCAAAAACTATTGCAAAGAAAATGGCAGATAAAATTCAGCATCGAGGCCCGGATGATTCCGGTGTTTGGATTGATGAAAAAGTCGGGATTGCCTTAGCACATCGTCGTCTTTCAATTCTAGATTTATCTGCGTTTGGCCATCAACCGATGGTATCTCCATCTGGACGATATGTAATCGTTTTTAATGGCGAAATCTATAATTATCTGGAAATTAGGAAACTACTTAAATCGGATTATTTATGGAATGGCCATTCCGATACAGAAACCCTGCTTGTTGCGTTTGAAGAGTGGGGAATAGAAGAAACTTTAAAAAAAACAGTTGGGATGTTTGCAATCGCTCTCTGGGACAAAGAGGAACAGACTCTTACTCTGGCTAGAGATAGAATAGGGGAAAAACCGCTTTATTATGGTTTTCAGAACAATACCTTTATGTTTGCTTCCGAGCTTAAAGCACTAAAAGCCCATCCAGATTTTATCGGCGAAATCGACCGGGATGTTATTTGCCTATATTTACGCCATTGTTACATCCCCGCCCCATATTCAATATATAAAGGGATAAAAAAACTTTTACCAGGAACATATATCACTTTTACCAGAGAAACCCTCTCCTTTAGGAGAGGGTGCTCCGAAGGAGCGGGTGAGGCTGAAGTAGAGGCAATACCCTATTGGACTCTGTCGGACACCGTCCAAAAAGGTATAACTCATCCCTTTTTTGGTTCAGAAACCGAGGCTATTACTGCTCTAGAAGATAAATTAAAACAATCTATTGGTCTTCAAATGCTATCGGATGTCCCTTTAGGTGCTTTTTTGTCGGGTGGGGTAGACTCTTCATTGATCGTGGCATTAATGCAAGCCCAGTCTTCTCGACCGGTTAAAACCTTTTCAATTGGCTTTAATGAATCAGGTTATGATGAAGCTATACATGCTAAAGCAGTAGCCAATCACTTGGGAACGGATCATACAGAGCATTATGTATCTTGGACAGAAGCAATGGATGTTATTCCAAAATTAGCGATTATGTATGACGAACCTTTCGCTGATTCTTCTCAGATTCCGACCTTTTTGGTTTCGCAAATAGCTCGCAAACATGTAACAGTTTCCTTGTCCGGGGATGCCGGAGATGAATTATTTTGTGGGTACAATCGATATATTATGGCAGATAAATGGAAGTCGATTGAAAAGTTCCCTTTTGTAATCAGACGTTTATTAGGCCAAATGTTAAAAACAGTATCGCCTTCAAAATGGGATAAATTATTTCACTCAATTAATAAGATTAAACAATTTCCATCTAATATGGGTGAGAAAATGGAGAAGGTATCGGATTTATTGATCAATGCAAATAGCAGTGCCGATCTTTATTATCATGTTGTATCAAAAATAAGCTGTCCAAATAATTTTGTAGTTGGAGCGAAAGAAATTAATACATGGTTAACGGATGTCGGATTAACGTCTGTTTTTAAGAATGATAAACTACATATGATGTTCATGGATGCTATGACGTACTTACCGGATGATATTTTAGTAAAAGTGGATCGTGCGGCAATGGCTAATAGTTTAGAAACTCGCGTTCCTTTTTTGGATCATCGAGTGATTGAACTTGCCTATAAACTCCCCATGTCAATGAAGTTACATAAAGGGCAAACAAAGTGGATACTAAGGCAGATTTTGTATAAACATATTCCGAAAGAGTTAATAGAACGACCAAAAGCCGGGTTTGCTATTCCCGTTGGAGATTGGCTTCGAGGTCCACTTAGGCAGTGGGCAGAAAGTTTGCTTAATGAGGCAAGAATTAAAGAGGAAGGTTACTTTGACTCAAATTATATCCAAAGCAAATGGCAAGAACATCTTTCAGGTAAACGAAATAATACCAGCTTCCTCTGGTCAGTTCTAATGTTCCAGTCTTGGCTTGAAAATGAGGATAAATAGTTGTGATTCTTTCAGATCTTCTCAATTTTAGCTTTATATTTATTTTACTTATTTTGCTAGTTGTTAAATTTAGGTTGAGTCACAATGTTTTTCTGCTATTAGCTGGACATTTGATGTTAGTGTTTTGTCTAAATTATGTCCTATTTAGTCCTCATTATTTAGGAGATCAATTTCAATATTTAGAAGCTGTAACATTTATCAGGTCCGGATTCTTTAATTTCTTACATATACAAATTTCAACCGTTTCTATGGCAGGTATTTTTATGGCATTAACACCAATACCAATTGCAAACTCAATCTACGCCTTATCTATGGGCAATGTTTTGGTATATATTATTTCCTATATTGTTCTACTAAGAAAAGGGATATTAAAAGGTTTTAATAAATTATTTTATTTGCTGTATCCGAGTTTTGCTTTATATTCTGCTGTTGCACTTCGAGATATGTGGAT
This sequence comes from Candidatus Margulisbacteria bacterium GWF2_35_9, assembly GCA_001783275.1. Classification (GTDB taxonomy): domain Bacteria; phylum Margulisbacteria; class Riflemargulisbacteria; order GWF2-35-9; family GWF2-35-9; genus GWF2-35-9. The sequence continues at coordinate 1,543 of MFRH01000027.1, read as the reverse complement.
TACTGTATTTATGTTGTGGAGTCTTTATTTCGTTTCAAAAAAGAAAAATGCATTATCAGTTCTCGTAATGCTTCCTTTAATATTGATAAAACCACAAAATATATTGATTTATGTTTTGTCCTTGGTGCTTTATGTTGTGTTTATTGTAAAAGGTGCACATAAAAGTAAACTAGTTATGGTGGCTGTTTTTTCTGTGTTTCTTATCGGGTTTATGTCCTTTTTTTCAGTTGAAAAAATAAATTTTTTTAGAGGTGCCATGTATGCTGAAAATATGCGAACTGAAAATGCAGCTGATTTAACGATGGATGCCTATGTCCCGATAAATAATACTGTGGATTTGGTTCGAATGGGATTTACAAATGCTGTTTACTTTATGTTTAAACCTTTTATTTGGGAAAGTCGAAAACCATTACAGTTAGTTCAATCCATTGAAAATATTGTTCTGGCTTTTATCTTTATTCGCTTATTTTTAATAAAAAGGAAATATAAGGTTAAGTCGGCTTTTCTTAGCTTTCTGGTTTTATACATCTTAATTGCTTTTGGTATTTATGGCTTGGTTGTCTTTAACTTTGGTACAGCTGTCCGGTATAAATTCCCATATGTCGTTGTTTTTGTTGTGTTTTATTATTACGAACTCCTCCGCCGACAGCCGTTAATTATCAATGAAAAGATATTTAGTTTAGGAAAAGGGAAGAAGTAATATCATTTCCATGTTATTTATTTCTATTTATAATGGCAAAACAGGAAATGGGGAAATTATCACGGCTGAAAGCAGAGAGGGAATATGATGAAAAAATTGTGATAAAAAAATATCTGGAACTTACTTCAGAATTAATTGGTGATAAATGATTTTTTGTTAATAGATAAATTCAAATTGTTTTCCAGAAAAGTTCACGTATCTATCAGGAAAAGAAGGAATAATATTTAAAAAATGATTTTACACCTTAATCATAATCCTCTTTTTTAGGCTCCCTTGCTTGTTGAGCATGTCCGAAGAAGCTAACGGAAGTGTCTTGTTTCCAAGGGTTTGTGGTAATTATATTGAGCTGATAAGTCGATAAAAGTATATTATATTATAAAAATAAGTGCCAAATAGTTTAAAAAATACAACTATTCTTGACTTATGCATATTTTTGTATTAATTTAGTAGTATCGTGTCATATAAATTATTAGATATTTAGTAATTTTAATAATAAAAGTTAATAGAAGGGTATGCTAATGAAGAGAAAAATTATGGATCGTTTAGTTGTTTGGATGAAAAAGACGCGTGAGCGCAAACCACTCCTTCTTTATGGAGCCAGACAAGTTGGTAAAACTTATATTTTAACTTCGTTTGCCGAAAAATACTTTGATAATATCTTGTACCTAAATTTTGAGCAGACTCCTGCTTTAAAATCTATATTTGATGGAGATTTATCGCCTGAGAGAATAATTAGTTTATTAGAGTCTTATTTTAGTCTAAAAGTTTCCAAAGAAAAAACATTGATTTTTTTTGATGAAATTCAAAATTGTGAAAGAGCATTAGTCTCTTTAAAATATTTTG
>MFRH01000026.1:2031-5458 GCA_001783275.1 Candidatus Margulisbacteria bacterium GWF2_35_9 | reverse complement strand
ACTAACAAAGGGAACCTTACCAATTAACAATCTATAAAGTACCACCCCCACTGAATAAAAATCAGTTCGATAGTCAATGATTCGATTCATTCTCCCTGTTTGTTCAGAGGATATAAATGGGAGGACATCCCTAATAACGTCAGCATTTTTCATATCTTTTAACAGTATTTTTTGAACAACTTCTAAACATGATGGCAAAATCATTATACGTTTTGTTTTCTGATTAATTACAATGTTTTGTAAATTTATACTTCCATGAATAACATTATTTGAAGCTAATATCTTTAAAATAGTTGCCAATTGAATTGAGATTTCCAAAAATAGCTGTACATCAATAGTCGTATTTTCAACCAAATACTTTGAAAGTAATATTCCATCATAACACTCTGTAACAAAAGTGATGGTATCTAACCCAATTTCAGAATCTATAATAGGAACCAATTTATCATCTTTAATTTCGGTAAATAATTGGTATTTATTTTGAATAACTTTAATCTCTTCTTCAGACAAATCTGTAATATTAGTCGTACTAATAATAACAGCATAATTGTCGGTCTTTCTTACTGAGTTATACATATCCCATAATCCTGATTTTGATTGTTGCTCTTTTACATCATAGTTATCAATAATCGGCATTTTTTTCTCCTATTCTTACTAATTTCAGACACCTGTTCAACGATGAACTTTTTTTAATTTTAATCCAGTTATTTCTAATAATACTTTATTTTTTATGCTAATAATAGTTATATCACAATCAAATATTTCTCTATTTAAATCAATTTCATCATTGACCGTAACCAAACAATAGCAAGGTTTATTTACGTCACCATACACAAAAACCTCTTCAAAAAAAACTGGAAGCATTGAGTAGTTTAACAACTCTTTATTTCGTCTGTAAATCAACGCTGTCGCAAGATATACACAGGGATCTAAAATGGCTGGATGCAAATAAAATGAATCATTCATTTTAATCGCTTTTTTAGACAAAAATACTTTAGCAAATGCGCTGTTACTCTCAGAATAAAATGCCTCGTTAATGCTATTAAAATACTCCCCAATAAAATTCCCCTGCATTTTCTCACCAACAATTGGCAAAGAAGCTTCTCCTCTGAATTTTTGTTTTATTTTATTAATATCAATTATTTTAGATTCCAGTTCTATCCGAGCACATTTACCATTTAATATTTCTCTTGTATGCTCATTATCAAAATCACACATATTTAAGTTATAACTATCCTCATTTTTATAAAAGGATGTGATTGTTTCAACCACAGAATCCTTTTGAATTGAAATCGGATAAATAAGTCGTAAATTATATAAATAGTTTGGTTTAGCATGAAAGATATTTTTTGCTGCTGCATAAATTATTTCAAGAAAGCCAACACCTTGTACTCTTGGAATACCAAGGATTATGTGATCATTAAACAATGGATTTTTTTCTAAGGACCACTCCTTTTTTATTGATATTTCATTGGGTGTCGAATTGATCACTGTATCTAAAAATGGATGGTCCAAATTTACGACAGTTGTCAGGATCTTTAATGGTTTGACTTTATATTTTGTCTTCATACTTGAGGAGGTCGCTTTATGATTATTATTATCAGCATTTTGAATTCCATCATTGTCTTTTCTTGAATATCGTTTCCATTCCTGAGTGTATTCAGCCTCTAAATAACCTGCAAATTGTTCAATATTTTGATACTCAAATAAAACCGTGGGATATAATTCAATATTTAAAGTGTTTTCTATTTTTTGTGCTATCTGCAGTAAATTGGCAGAATCGATACCTAAATCTAAAAAGTTTTTATTTATTAATATCTTGCTGCTATCAGCCTGTAATATCTCAGAGATGACACTAACAATAAATAAGCAAATCTCATCTGATATACAATCATCCTTTAGTGGATTCTTCTGATCAATATCATCTTCTTCATTTTTAATTTCAGGATGGAACTGTATTTTTATCTTCTGATTATACTGATTACTATCATAGTTAAATTCCTCAAGAATCATATGACAATTTGTACCACCAAAACCAAAAGAACTTATAGCCGCTCTTCTTATGTCATTTTTTGGATTCCAGTCTATTAGTTTTGTATTTGGATAAAATGGAGATTCCTCGAATTTAAATCGTGGATGTGGCGTATGGCAATTTAATGTTGCGGGGATCTGTTTGTGCTTAATCATTAATATTACTTTTATTAATCCGGCAACACCTGCCGATCTCATAGTATGACCGATATTGCTTTTAACCGAACCAACCGCACAATAACCTGTTTTATTACAGTATTGTCGATATATCTGCGTAGCAGCTTTAATTTCGATGGGATCTCCAAGAGAAGTGCCTGTTCCATGTGCTTCTAAATATGAAATCGTCTCAGGATGAACCGAAGAATTCTCAACCGCTTCCTTTATTACATCCATCTGTGCTTTCACATTTGGGGTTGTTAATCCCATAGTATGCCCATCATTATTTACAGCCGATCCTTTTATTACGGCTAATATTTGATCGCCATCTTGGATTGATTGTTTTAATGGTTTTAATAGTACAAGACCAGCACCCTCCCCTAAAACAAACCCCTTTGCCCTTACATCAAACACATAACTTTTATCATCATCCGAAAGCACTTGTGCTTTACTAAATCCAACAAAAGATTTCTCATCCATCGTTAACGAGACTCCCCCAGCAATTACCATTTCTGCGGTTTTTTTTGTTAACATTTCACATGCATTATGAATCGCCACTAATGAAGAAGAACATGCCGTATCTAATGTATAAGCCACACCTTTTAGGTTGTAAAAATCCGATACTCGAGCGGCCATCATGTTTGATATATTATTTACAATACAATGTTGAAGCTGTTTTTCTGTCATTGATTTCATGTGATTCTGAGCATAATGTGATTCTGATGCCCCAATGATAACTCCAATATTTTTACCAGCAACCATCTCTTTAGAATAACCAGTCCGATCAAATAACTCCTGAGTTAACTCCAAAACCAGAAGATGTTGAGGGTCCATACTTGATACAATGTCATCTGCGATACCGAAAAAGTTCGAGTCAAAAGAATCTATATTATTAATAAATCCGCCCCATTTGGAGTAGGTTTTATATCCTGTTTCTTTTTTGTCAGAAAAAAATGGAGTTATATTAAATCTTGATTCAGGTACTTCAGTGATGCAATTCTTTTCTATCTTAAGATTATCCCAAAATTCTTCGATTGTATCCGCTTTTGGAAATCTCCCTGCAATACTAATTACAGCTATATCTTGGGGAATATTATCAACACATTCATTTTGAGATAAACGGAACCGAGTTTTATGTACTAATTTATCAGGAAGTGGAGATTGTTGATCTTGTTGTATATTTCTATCATGTTTTTTTATTAATTTGTTTTCAATAATATATTTTGTGACTAATTCAATA
>MFRH01000026.1:0-2011 GCA_001783275.1 Candidatus Margulisbacteria bacterium GWF2_35_9 | reverse complement strand
TGATGGTGGAAATGGATTTTTATATTTCGACTCTAATTCATCCAATATTTGCATCATAATGATTGAATCCACTCCATAATCACCAATATCAGTCACCGAATCGATATCTTTGACATCAATTTTTAATATATTTGATAAGATTTGAATCAGCTCTGTCTGTATCGTTTCTTCTGAAAACTTATTATTAACGTCTTTATTACCATCTATTACTTGATTTGTTATGCCGAGTCGGGTATACACTTTTTCCTTATCACCATCAATAACGAGAACTTGATTTTCCTGAAAGTTCAGTATTTCCTCAAAAGCTGTTTCCCCTCGTTTAGTTTCAAGGATTTTCATTCCTGCTGAATTCAACATTTTTTCTACAATTTTATCAACATTCATTCCACCTTCTCGCCATAAAGGCCAACCGACGCTCGTAATTCTGCAAGAATTTGAGCTTTGGTTGGTAAACCATGCGACAGAATCGTCCATGAAGGCATTAGCATAGGAGTAATCACATTGGCCTATGTTCCCTATTGTTCCGGCTATTGAGGAAAAGAAAACCATAAAATCCAAATCCTCTTCTTTTGTTGCATCATAGAGATTAATTGTCCCCTGAATCTTTGGAGAGATAACTTCTTTGAAAACCGATAAGTCTTTATTAATGACAAAATCATCTTTTATTATTCCAGCACTATGGATCACTCCGTTAATAGTTAATGGTGAATGGTGAATAGCTAATTGTTGTTTCGCTTGTTCAATTCCTTTTTTTAAAGAGTTAAAGTCGGTGACATCGGTTTGAATATAAATTGCCTCACCGCCTAATGAGGATATTTCTTTCAGTTGGACTTCTTTTTTCTTGTCTATTGCCGATCGGCCAGTCAGGATAAGTATTGCCTTATATTTTTCTGATAGGTACTTGGCAAATATAAAACCCAATCCGCCCATCCCGCCTGTAATAAGAATTACAGATTTTTGTTTAATTATTGATTCTTCGACATCTCTCGGTATGACTTTGTTAATTTGGTGATTGATTAGTGGAAATATTCTTTTAATATAACGCTGGTTGTTAATATATTTTACTTCTGGTTCAGTGCCATACTGAAATTCGGCACTCATTATTTGATATAATTCTTTTGCTGTTATTCCTTTTTTATCGATTCTTACTGAATGATAATCGTATTTTGGATTTTCTTGTTTTATGCTTTTGATAAACCCTGAAATCGCACTATTATGAGGATGAATATTATTTTCCGATTCGAAACTGACATATAGCAGTTTTATTCCATCTTTTATTTTTGCCTCCATCATTGATTTACTTAGTTGAAAAACACTAAAGATCCCGGAATATAAATGCTCTACTAATTGATCATTATTGTCAAAACAATCTACTTGTTCATTATAATTCCAAATATGAATTATTTTTTTTATGCCCTTCTCGTTAATTATCTCTACCACTTTTTGAAAATCGTTAGGTTCTTTTTCATTTATCTCATATACATCTTCACTAATCCGATTAAATTTATTCCCTAATTTTAGTAATGTTACCCTCTCGTTATGTCGTTTATACTCATCATAGAGATCATTTTGTCTATCAAAAATCATTACGGCATCTTTATTATCGCTAATTTCTGTATGAAACGATTGTGTTTCACTCCATATCACCTTAAAAAACATAGTATCTTCTGGCGGGACATCCCTTGATTCTTTTTCTTTGATATTTAGGTTGCTCATTTGAACCTTTTTTAAATCAATCTTTTTTGCTACAAATTCTTTTAGTCGAAGTAAGCAATTACCTTCTTCATTATAAATATTAATATTAAATTTCTTTATTTCATCGGTTTCTACATGTATATTCTGAATATGCACATAGCAAATTTCCTGCGTTTGTTTAATAATTTCAATTTCGTTTAAAGAAAATGGGATATATATATTTTCAATATCATCACTAACTGCAACAACTGAAGTTATCCCCACTTTTTCTATGATCCCTATTGCTGATTGCAAAGCACCATCCATAATACTTGGA
>MFRH01000025.1 GCA_001783275.1 Candidatus Margulisbacteria bacterium GWF2_35_9 | reverse complement strand
ACCATCGGCATAATTTTTGGGGGATTTTCGCTTAAATTTTCTTTCACCAGATACTGGCTTAAAACATCTTTGTGCTCTTTAACTTTTTTAGGGTTGTCCATAAAATATTTAATAATACTATCCGGCGACTGTAATTTCAGTAACTCTTTAGATTTGTCCTCTGCAGAATCTGAACGATTAAGGATTACCTCGATCTTACTTGATTTCTTTGTAAACTCTATACTTTCAATGGTACTGCTAATTGTGCTTAATGCCGTTGCAACTTTTGGCTGATTCTCTTTACTAATCAGAGATTTGGCTAAAGCGTTTTCGATTTCTTTATTTAACTTCTTTAAATCCTCCAAAGAAACGAGATCTTTCTTATTTAATTCCTGAATCATTGTCTGTGCAACCGGACTCTTAACTAATTCTGTATTGAGAACAACCTGAAATTGTTGAACAACATCCTTGAGCTCTTTACTGGTTTGAGCGTCCTTTTTCTTTGGGTCATGAGCGGTATCAATGGCTGAATTTATATTTTTAAGTGTCTCAAGAACCATACCCACTTTTAGCTGTAGAGCCTCATCCTTTGATAAACCAGTCAACGGAGCTTTTTGGGTATTATCCGTTTTGAATGAAGAAGCAGCTGTCGGATCTTTCAGATCTGCCAGAGAAGCGACTTCTGCCCCCGAATTAACAACCTGTTTGGACTGTTGCTCTTTAATATTAGTTTCCACATGCAGTGCTTCTTTGACCGATGCCATCAATTCATTTATCGGTTCTTGAATTTCTTTGGGTAAGCTTTGATCCAAGGGAATGTTATGCTGACTCTGTAAAGTATGAACACTATTTAATGAGGAATCCTTTAAAATCTTTTCTAATTTTTCAAGTAACTCTTTTCCTTCACTGACCGTTTTCATTTTACTTATGTCAACATCTGACGGAACACTTTTTGAACTACTTACTTCTTGAGTTGAAGAAATAGCAGCCTGCATTTGGTTGTTGCTGGGGGTCAGTGATGACGAAATTGCCGCTAAAACCTTTTCCTCATATTCTTTTTGAATTTGAATAAGCTCCTGTTTTTGCTTAACTTTCTCCGTCTCACTTGAAGACTTTGTGCTCTTCGTATCTATGTCATTGAGGACGTTTCCCATAGATTTAAATAATTCAGCTATTTTTTCAGATATGGTTCTCCCAGTTTGTTCATTTGGAACCATTTTACTAATTGCTTTTGCAATTTGTTCGTTAACCTTATCCGTTTTATTTACATCGTTTAAGGATTGAATTATTTTGTCTGATACTGTATCTTTACCAGAAACTGGCTTAGCGGTTGAAGTTTGAGAGGAAGAATTAGAATCATTATCAGTTGCTTGTGGTGATTGTGTCTGTGGTTTACCATCGACTTCAGTTTTATCAGTTGAGTTTTTTTGATGCTCTTGTATTAGCTTGCTTGCTAAGTTTATCAACGCATTTATCGCTTTTTCTCCCTGAGATTCCATATCCATTAATGCGGACTCCAAATCACCGCCGGCTTTATAGCTAATATCGTTATCAACTGAACTTAACGTATAGTTATCATGAATTGAAACCCCAGGAGATATAAGATATTGAGGGATCAATGCTTGAAGTTTTCCAGCTGCTCCATCAATTCCTGAGGCTAAGTCCAGAATAGCTTTTACTAACCCTTTAACTTTTTTATTTGGGTCATCTTCTGGATTCGTTGTGCTATTACTTGAGTCTCCCTTAACAGTACTGTCTTTTCTTTCCTCTGCCGTTAATCCTTTGGTCTCTGCTGCGTTTGCAGTCGCCACTGCCGGTGTTGAAGGAGCTACTGTTGTTGCAGGAGCTACTGTCGTTGCTGGTGCCACTGTTGTTGCTGGTGCCACTGTTGTTGCAGGAGCTACTGTTGTTGCAGGAGCTACTGTCGTTGCTGGTGCCACTGTTGTTGCAGGAGCTACTGTTGTTGCAGGAGCTACTGTTGTTGCAGGAGCTACTGTTGTTGCTGGTGCCACTGTTGTTGCTGGTGCCACTGTTGTTGCAGGAGCTACTGTTGTTGCTGGTGCCACTGTTGTTGCAGGAGCTACTGTTGTTGCTGGTGCCACTGTTGTTGCTGGTACCTTCGCGGTATCAACTTTTGCTGCTGCTTCTTTGTTGGCAGCTTCTTTGTCAGCAGCTTCTTTGTCAGCAGTTTCTTTGGCTTTTGCATCAGCTTTTTCTTCTGGTTTGGCATCATTTATTACAGATTTATTATTATCTTTTGACTGATCCCCAAACATCTCTGCATTTGACAGCAAGAAATTTACAATTGTTTTAGCCATATCTTCATAAAGTTTTTCATAAATTGCATCTATCGCTCGCTGTAATTTATTTTGCTGAGCGATGGTTGCATTCATTATACTAAGGTCACCGGTTGCCTGCTCGAGTCTAAGTACCTGACCTTCTAACGAATAACTTGTATGGGCTCTAATGTCCGGCTTGCCTCCCGGATGTTGTTTTTCGGCAGATGCCTCTGCATCTTTATTAAATTTCTCTTTCGCCGCGACTTTGACATAAGCAATTATTGCCTCTTGAAGAAGCTGTCCGATCAAGCCAAAGGGACTATCGTTTCCACCGGCTATCAGCCCCATTGCCTTAGTAAAGGAATCAGGTTCACTCCCTGCTGGACGTGAAGCATTGTAAGCACTTAAAACCGTTGAGGCAATTGTAAACAAGGAGTTAACCATTGCGACTGCCGTTTCGACAGCCAATGTCTCAGCCGCTTGAACCCTTGCATTCCATCTAGTAACAAAATCCGAAATAGTCTGACTGGAAATATTAAGCATTTGACTCACTGCTTGATTCCAAAGTTCATATCCAATTTTTGCTATCTCAAAACTTTCATTCGCTCCTGGATATCCTGTACACATTGCTCTAACAATTGCCATAGCATCCACTCTTGCCTGATAGGCATCTGCTAACGCTTTTTGTAAATTAAACGCATTATTAACAATATATTTCATTTCAGTCAGGTAGCCACTATTTAATCCAATCCGTCCATTTGCTGTTGATTCAACTAGTCCAAAATTCATTGACTTCAACGCTTTTTTTATATTTTCCAGATAAGGATCTTTGTTATTGCCAAACATCTGATCAAAAAATTCCATTAGTTTTGCCTGAGCTTTATATAGATCCCCAAACGTTTCTCTATCTAAGGCATCTCTAAGTATCTGCAAGTCCGCTTGAATTTTTAATAAAGCAACTATTCCTTTTACTATTTCCAATGCAACATTAAGAACTTTTGTTGCTTCAGTACCAAGTCCACCTGCATTTACCCCGACACTAACAATCGAGATCACAATATTGATAATTGCAAAAGTTACAGCATTTTCAAATGCCTTCTTAGCATCCTCCATGGCATGTTGGGCTTGGATCATTCTGGTATGAAATGATAAATCCAAGTTTAATTCCTCCATTCTCAGAGCTAACATACTGGATATAAACTGGTTGAAGGCTTGTATTCCTTGCAAGACATATTTAAATCCAGACTGCAGATTTATCCCATACATCATCCCAAGAATGATTTCCTTTGCCTCATCTGCAGATTTTGCTACACTGACAAGAGCCAACATCTGATTCATATATTTTGTTATTGCCAACGATACCTTAACTAATTGAACTGGGTTAATCCCTAGAAAATCGTTGCCGATACTCATGGTACTATTTTCAAACGTAATACTATTTATTTCATCTCGAAGTTTACCTTCTATGCTATTCATCGCCCCATAGACATTGTGTCTCATCCTATCTGTCGCATCACGATCGTAGACCTTTGTCCGGGTACTATAATCCTGTTCGGAGCTATTAATTAATAGTTTTTGCATACTATCTGCCTCAAAATCATCGTAGTTTTCATACATATCTTTTGCAAATTGATAATCTAAATAGGCCAAATACATGTTAATCAATGCACTTCCAATACTAAGTGCAGCAGAAAGAATCGCACCCATAACTGCACCCACGCCAGTAACTGCGAGTGCTGCGGAGAGAACACTAACAACTACAGATACTATCATTCTTGTTCGAGCTGACTTTAAAGCATGTTCAATGCGCTTAATATCTAGCAAAACTTGTTTCGCTCTGTTAAATTCCTTAACTTTTCCATATAACTGCTGAGTTTGATAATCCGCTGCACTATTAATTGTGCTGGATACACTGTTTATTGCTGCAGTCAAAACCTGCATTAACGGAGCTTTTGTGCTCACACCCAGCATAATCTGCATGACAACATCATGAGCATCACTAATAACATCGGCCAACATAACCATACCAGTGAGGGCAAATTGAAAACCCATAATTTTTTCTCTAATCGCCGCTACTTTTTGCCCGTCGACACTCATGAACCCGCCATCTTTTTCTTTCCATAAACTCGGATCATCTAAATCTCCAACTAATCCCCACATTTGAGCAATAAGTCCCTTCACCGAACTCGCTAAATGTCTCATTGTACTTTCATAGGAAGACTCCTTCTCTGTTCTCTTCGTTGAAGTTTCCTCAAGTTCACTTAACATAATAAGAAATTGTTTTGAAAGAGACTCTATCTTAAAAGACCAATCCTCTTTTAACCCATCAAGTTGGGCTTCTAAAACGGTTTTCTGATATTCATAATTTGCATAAGCAGACCCTGCGGCGGCGGCGGCGCCAATAATCAAACACGCAACCCCGGCAGTAGTACCATACCCCACACATATTGCAACAATTGCAACGATAACCGCAACAACCATTAATATCTCGCTTAAAAATCCCCAGCTACCAGCAGCATCTACCATTGCATCATATGTTTTTTTTGCATCTACATACTGCTTATCAGAATCCAGAATGGCATTATCAATTTGCCTAAGCATATCGACATTTGAAATAAGTTTAGTCATCCACCCAGATTCTACTTTTGACCAACTATCCGCTAGGCTTATTAACGTACCCTTAATATCACTTTTAATATCGACATTAAATAGAATCTTAAAAATCATTTCTTTGGCTGCCTGGGCTGCACTTTTTGTTAATTCGTAAGCCATTTGAGTATTAGTAATTGAATTAAATGATGACTGCAGTTCAAGAGAATATTCTTTATCTAGATTAGACTTCCCAGCGCCACCCTCGGTATCTTTTACAATCCATTCATGACTTAAGGCATCCTCCATTACTTTTGCTCTTTTCTTATTAAAAGGATCTTCAGATCGGGACAGCTTATCAATATGGGTTTTTATAACTTCTTGTATTTGAGTAATACTATACTGTTGAACCTTCTGTAACTGTCTTAAAATATTTGATTGGAAAGACGCAGTCACCATTGCTTCATAAGCGTCTGCTTTTTTCTTCTTTCCTTCAGATCGCGCAGCTGCTTCTATTTTAGAAGCCTCTATTTTCTTGGCATAAACATCCTGATTATAGTCATTCATCTTTGAAATATAATCATTTACTACTGTATCTGT
>MFRH01000024.1:58194-80161 GCA_001783275.1 Candidatus Margulisbacteria bacterium GWF2_35_9 | reverse complement strand
CTATCCTTTTTGTACGATAGATCCAAACGTTGGTATTGTAACGGTACCAGATGAACGTTTAGCAGTATTATCCAAACTATCAAAAAGTAAAAAATTAATACCAACTGCCATTGAATTTGTTGATATCGCTGGATTGGTAAAAGGTGCGTCCAAAGGTGAAGGTTTAGGTAATAAATTTCTAGCTAATATTCGTGAAGTCCAAGCCATTGTTCATGTGGTTCGTTGTTTTGAAGACGATAATATTGTTCATGTGGATGGAAAAATAGATCCAAAGGACGACATTGAAGTTATCAATATTGAGCTTATAATGGCCGATTTAGCGACAGTTGAAAGAAGGATTGGGTCACTATATAAAAAAGCCAAGGGGAACGATAATGAGGCCTTAGAAACAGTTTCGTTGCTTAAAGAGATTCAAGAAAATCTAGAAAAAAACAGATCTGTGAGACTCATGAATTTAACAGAAAAACAAAAAGAAAAAATAAAAGACTTAAATTTGCTAACAATTAAACCGGTAATATATTTAGCAAACATCAAAGAGGAAGATCTTCTTAGCGGAGAAACAAATAAATATGTAAAAGTAGTTAAAGAAATAGCCGATACTGAAAGTGCAGAGTGGATTATGATCTCGTCTAAAATAGAATCTGAAATTGCAGAACTAGAAAAGGACGAAGCACTGGAATTCTTAAAAGAATTGGGTATCAGCGAATCTGGCTTAGAAAAGTTGATTAAAACAAGCTATCACTTGCTTGGATTGATTACCTATTTAACAACTGGAGAACAGGAAACCAGAGCATGGACGATAAAAAAGGGTACAAAAGCACCGGGAGCTGCTGGAGTGATTCATACAGATTTTGAGAGAGGATTTATTAAAGCTCAAATTATCAGTTATGAGGATTATGTGAAAACAGGGAGTATGGTAAAAGCAAAAGAACAAGGCGTTTTAAGAATGGAAGGCAAGGAATATACCATGCAGGATGGCGATGTTGTAGAGTTTATGTTTAACGTGTAATCCTGACTCACCCCAAACCCTCTCTCAAGAAAGAGGGTATTAAATACCAAAGTTTTTCGTGCAAAATACTCATTAATCAAGTAATATTCATTCTTACAAAAACTGTACTCCGAAGGAGTGAAAGGGTTTAGGTATGATACAAATAATCCTCAGTTATTTAACAATATATGTTGTTTGGAGTACAACGGCCTTTATAATAAAAACCGCTGTTCAAGGAATCCCAGCTTTTTATTTATTTGGAATGCGTTTTTTAATTGGTGGAGCCATACTCCTATTAATCGCTGTTGTAACAAGAAAAAAACGTCAGATGCCATCCATTAGTCAGTTTGCCGGATCGTTATTTATCGGTCTTTTGTTGCTTATCGGTGGAAATGGTCTTATAACGTTTGCATTACAGAAACTAGATAGCTATGTGACAGCATTGGTTATATCAACCATACCCATCTGTGTGCTAGTGTTTGATCGACTGATTCTTAAAACACATATTACCCTTCATGCCATTATTGGCGTTAGCATGGGAATATCAGGCGTCCTTATTTTAATTTTAAATTCTGGACGGGGTAATGTGTCAATTCATCCCTATATATTTATTGTTGTTGTGGCTGTTATTATTTGGGCGCTTGGAATGTCTCTTGGGAAAAAAATTCCAATGTCGCAGGATACAATTATCAATAGCGGCATTCAGCAGTTTAGTATGGGTCTAATTAGCCTTATTATGATACAACCCTTTCAACCAGTTGGGAGTGTAGCGTGGGGAGACGTAACGAATAATCAATGGATGGCACTAATTTACTTGACTGTTTTTGGTACTATTGCGATTACCTGTTTTCTATATCTTTTAAGAATCGAGCCAAATGAAAGAGTTGTAACATATAATTTTATTACACCACTGGGATCGGCTTTTATCGGAATTGTCATTGGCGGAGAAGCAATAATACCGGGACTAGTACCAAGCGCATTTTTAATACTAGCTGGTTTAGCTGTAACGTTTTATGGTGAAAAAATATTTAATAAAACTAGATTCTTCAACAGAAATCCTAATAATAGATAAATTATAAAAAGTAAAAACTAAATTGATAAAAGAGCTCTATTGTATTAGAATTTAATTAGGTTTAATAGTATCAAGAAACGACAAGGGAAGAAGATTGAAAACAACAAAAACCAAGAAGAAGATAATCGAAAACCCCGACCTTAAAATTAATATAGATGAGGCATTGTTTTTTAATTCAGAGACGGACCTAATTCAAAAAAAAAGTAAAAATAACAGAAAGAACCCCAGTCCTTCTAGTAAGCATGATCCGAAACAGGATGTAAGCGAATTAGATACAGGTCTTAGCATCAGCGAAACCAATGCCTTTGCACGAGCAATACTTGAAAAAGCAAATTCTGAAGCAATTGAAATAAAAGAAAAAGCCTACCATAAAGCGGATTCTATTGTTGAGAAAGCAAATCTTGAAGCGAGTAATATTAAAGAAAAAGCTTTAGAAGAGGCCGATTCAATAGTTGAGGTGGCTCAACAGAAGGAAAAGGCAGGATTATTTTCTGAAGAATTAGTTAACAAAACAATACAGCAATCTTCTGAGGAAGCAAACGTAAGGATAAAAAATGCTGAAATAGAAGCACAGATTATTACAAAAAATGCCAGACAAGCGACAAGTGATATTGTTCAAAATGCACATAAAGAAGCTAACACACTAATTGATTCTGCCGAATCAAAAGCATTTGAAATTCTTGAACAAGCCAGAACAAAAAAAGAAACAGAAGAACAAATATCAGAAAAAAAGAGTTATCAAATATACAAGAAAGCAGTTATTCAAGCCGATATTATTTTAGAAAAAGCATTGATTCAGCAAATGAAAGCTGAGAGTAAAGAAAATATCGCTGCCCAAGAAGTTATAAATAAAGCGATTATGGAAGCCAGTCAAATAAAAGAACAGGCTACAAAAGAAAATCGATTAAAGATTGAAAAAGCTAGGTTTATCGAACAGGAAGCAGCATATAAAGCATCGGAACTGATTAGAAGTGCTGAGCAAAAAGCCAGTGTGTTTAGAAAAACGGTAAGCGATCAATTATTGAAGGATAAAAATCGGATGGAAGATAAACTTCATCAGATTTACAAGGGAAAAGAAGCACTTTATGAAAACAAATTAACAGAAAAGAAGAAGGAAATATCACTTGTTTTAAACAAAATATTAGAAAGTGCCAAACAGGAAATTGCCTTAATCCAGGAACAAAAAAAGTCGTTGCAGAAAGAATATGCAAATATGAGTAAACATTTAGTTGCAAACTATCAATTAAAAGAAACTCAACTTCAGGAGACTCATAAAAAACTTGAGCAAAAATATGAACAAAAGTATTTAAATCTCAAAGCTAAGCATATAAACGAGATTTCTCTATTAGAAATCGATTTAAAGAGAATTGAAGAGGAGTCCTTGAAAAAGAAGCAGGTGGCTCTCAAGGAACAAGAAGTTCAAATGACAGAATTAAACAATAAAATAAAAGAAATACAGCAAATTAAGAGTGAAAAAATATCAGAATACAAATCAACAAAAAATGCCGAGTTTAAAGCTGAAAAAGAAGAAATGGATCGTTTATACCAATCAAATATCCTAAGAATAACCAGTGAATATGAGGCATTATTGCAATCCAAAGAGTCTGAGTACAACAACTTATTACAGCAGAAAAAGCAATTAATTCATTATGAACACAATATTATTCCTAAAATAAAAGAAAACATTTCTATTCATTATCAAAAACTAAAACAGGTACTTGAATCTTAATTAATATACAAGCGGAATGCATATATTTTTGATGGAGTTTCAATAAATAGATGATTATTTTCATAGGCATATAGCATAATGGGATCTTGCATTTTTAACCGATCAAACAATTCACCGCTATTATAATAGATTGCAAGAGTTGATAAATCTTCTTTAATTATAAACCCGTCCCTAAACCACATGATGTTTTTTGGATTAACTTCCATGATATTTATGGTTGAATTCCCTACAACCGTAAGTAAATGTTCGGGAGTAAGAATATTAAGATAGTCTCCTTTTTGCATAATAAAGAGGATTGGGGGACTTGTGCTGGAAGGAATAAGAAGATTATCCGGTAACGTATAAATGACACTGGCAATACCAGTAAGGTTGAGTCGATAGATTTTTCCAGAAGAGCAACATAGAAAAATTTCGGAACTGTCCTCAGAAAATTGAGCAGAGCAAACGGTGTCGCCTCCGATTGGCATATCTTCAGGCGAGATCACTTGTTTTTGTTTCAGTATATGCCCATAAAGGGTTTTTAACCACGATTCACTATTTTCAATATTTGGGAAAGCGCATGAAATATCCTGGTCTGTCAGGAACGTGTATGCTTGGATTAGTTTATGAAGCTTAGGTTCGGCAAAAGGGTCTTTATATTGCTTTAGAGCAAAATTCTTTTGAATTTGCTCAATAAATGCTTTGTTAATTTCGGTATTTGTTGCTCCTGGTTTAATGCCAAGCTCATCATAATGCTTTTTATTTTCTTGTTGATTATGAGCTGGAAGTTTAAAAATAGAGATGATTTCTAAGGATGAATCCAGTAAATATAATTTATCTCCAACATTGATAGCTGCAATATCGAGATAGGGAGAAACAGCCAAGCTGCTTAATGTAGCGTGAATCGCCCCGACCGAAGATAGATTTTTTGTTGATATCAGTTTTAAATTAGGCCCATATAAATATAGATTATTTTCCACGGAACTTGCTAAATACCCTTTATGTAGAATTGATTCACTTAATAAGAGTATACTGTGGTTACATTTAGCAGGATTATCATTTGGATGAATTACCAGTTGAGAATCACTAAATACAATCTGAGGCAATTGAGCGGGAAGAATAAAATTATGCTTTAGTAAATTAGAAAAAAAAGAATCTGATTGCGGTGGAGCAAATGATTCTTTAGATTTTTTTATATAGGAAACAAAATCAATAAGAAGAGGATTAAAAACAAACTCAGATTCATTATCGTTTGGCATCGGCATTTTTTGCAATTTAAACCCTTGGTTTTTTAAGCGCATCGTATCAATTAAATTATTAAACTTTGTAACGTCAGAGAGCGTGGTATTATGGCATTTTTGAAACATATCCTGCATTTCCAAAATAGCTTTATAATGTTTTTTTTGTTTGATTAATTTATCAAGAATACTTTGATAGACTACTAATAAATGGGAATAATATGCCTCAGAAGTGTGGGTCCAGGAGTAAATCTTTAAGAACTCTTTTTTTGCTTTGGAATACCACTTGTAGTGTTGATAAAGCGTAAATCCACGGTTAAAAATTTTCCAGTAGGCATCCCAATCTTGATCAGGAGCATCTTTTTTTGTAACGGATTCTTTTATGGTAGAAGATATTGTAATCTCTCTTGCTAAATGGGTGTCGATTAGAAGCGTCGATTGATTATCTTTTCTGACTGGTGTGGTGCTTTTTGAATTGCCACTGACTACAGATGATATTTTTAGGGAACGTTTATTATTACGAGAAAAGCCCAAAAGGATTAGAATAACGACAATAAAGAATAATAGAAGTATATACATAATAGATTCGTTGTAAAAGTACAACATTTTTATTATAGCAGTAGCATTAATGAATAAGAAGACGAATCGTTATTTCAATAAAGTAAAAAGATCTTGAATGGTAGATTCATATACATCTGTGTTTAATGAATAATAAGTGTGTTTGCCATCTTTCTTTTTTTTTAGTAGCTGAATGGTTTGCATTGTTTTTAGGTGGTGTAAAATTAGATTATGGCTGAGTGATAATTCTTCTTGAATTTCACATACGCACTTCTCAGAAGATTTTAATAGACAAATGATTCTTAGTCGGTTTTCATCAGCTATTGTTTTTAATATGTGGGATGAATGTTTTAGATTTATAGAACAGCAGGGTTTAGACGCCATTTAGATTAAATAAAATGTTGAAAAAAGTTAATTAAATAACCGATCAAAATTATTGAAAAAGAGACAAGCCCAAAATAGATAAGAATTAATTTTAGCTTCATGGCGCTACGAAGAATAATGGCTTCTGGAAAACTGAGCGCAGCAGTTGCCATCATGAATGCAAGTGCTGTCCCAAGCGGAACCCCTTTGTTAAACAGAACCAGCGCTATTGGAACAATGGCTGCACAGCTTCCATAGAGCGGTACACCAACAATTACTGCGATAGGAACCGTTAGAATGCCACCTTTGTTTATGAGTGCATGAATAAAGGCTTCAGGAACAAAATTATGTATTATTGCTCCAAGGGCTGTTGCCACTAAAACCCAGAGCCATAACTGTTTAGTTATTTTTTTTGCTTCATCAATACCAAAACCGACACGGCTTAGGAAAGACGGATATATTTGGATTTCTTCAGCAGCATTATTTAAATTATTTTTAAAAACAATCAGATGATCCAATTTTAATCGATCAATAAGCAACCCTAATAAAATGCCACTTAAAAGCCCGCTTAATACGTATATCATGGTAATTTTAATACCAAAGAAACCAAGCATTAATACCACCAAATATTCATTAATCAAGGGAGATGTGATTAAAAAAGAAAAGGCGACACCTAACGGAATGCCGGATCGTACAAACCCAATAAAAATAGGAATACCAGAACAGGAGCAAAAAGGGGTAAGCGCTCCAAAAATAGATGCAGCAATATGGCTGACAAGTTTGTGCTTATTTGCCATCCAAGCTTTTATTTTTTCAGGAGGGATAAAAGTCCTTAACATTCCTATTAAGGTAATCATAAAAAAAAGCAGAAAAAGAATTTTTATATAATCGTATATAAAAAAACTGAGTGCTTTTGAAAGTTTAGCTGAAGGATCCAGCCCAAATGCCTCAAAAAGTAGCCAGTTTACTGCTATTTGCAACACGATTTATCTTTGCTTTTACAATTGCATGGAGCTTTTTCTTCTGCTTTTTTTTCTAGTTTTTGGTCAAGTTTGTCAAATAATTTTGAAAGTAACCCTTTTTTCTTTTCTGTCATAATACCCTCCATAAGTTTATACACATTAGTATAGCAAAAAAAAACAATATGTCAATACTTGTTGACATATTGTATAAAAAAACAATTTCATGTAAGATAAATTTTGGTAGCATAACTATGGATGTTGTGTATTTAAACAATATACTGTTATAAGTAACACTATAGGAAGGGAATCAGAGGATGAGTTCTTGCAAGGAATGCAAAAAGTTTAAAGGTAATGGCAAACGATGTGATCGTGGTATCTTAACAGCAGATGGTTGTTGGTGTGAGAAACTTGAAATACAACAAGAAGCTGCATAATTAATTTTCAATATTTTTCTACAACGGGAACAATTTAGTATCTAACATTATCCAATACTTAGTACAAGAAATCAAAAGATAACTTGATTACTAGGGGGTAAAAATGTTTGATATACTTCGAAATTCAGAGAATGCCATGCGGGCATTTGAGTCTGGACTAAAAATCAATACAGCAAATATGGGTAATATGAGTACCATTGGATATAAATCCATTCAATATAATTTTCAAAGTATATTTGGTCAAGTTCTAAATAACGGTTCGTCCGGATCAGCTAGTCATGGTGGCACTAATCCAGTGCAACAAGGACAGGGTGTATCTCTTTCAGCTGTTAAGATTGATTTTTCGCAAGGCGATTTAGGTGCTGGTGGTAAATTGGATTTAGCCATTCAAGGAAATGGTTTTTTTATTGTTTCAGCGAGTCAGGGTGATGATTATTTTTTCACACGAGCTGGAAACTTTACTTGGAACAACAATGGATATTTAGTAAATTCTTCAGGAAGAAAAGTGTATGGTTTTCCTTATATAGGAAATGAACAGTATGCACATAGCATGGAACCGATTTATCTTGAAAATAACCGAGATGCTGGTTGGCAATTTGATGGATCAGACGGGATTCTTGTAAAAAATTATGAAAAATCAAAAAATGGTGACCCAAGTCAACCAGTTTATAAAATTGCCTTAACGGATTTTTCCAATCGCTCAGGTTTATTGCAACATGACGGCACTACCTTTAGAGCCACTTCGTCATCAGGACCGGCTTTTGCTCCCTGTTTCTCACAAGAGCAGGGTTTAGGAAGCGCAATATCTGGAAGTGTAGAAAAATCTAACGTATTTTTTATTGGTGAAACCATTGACGCAACCGAAACACAACGAGCCATGCAAGCATCGTTGACTTCTATGAAGATTGCCAGCCAGATTATCGATAATGTTATCCAAATGTTAGGTAATTAAAACAAGTTTTTTTCTTTAGAAGTTTTTAGTAGCTTAATAGTTCTCTGAAATTTTTTTAGAAATTCTTTTTGTTCAAAAGACAATGTTTCTCCTTTTTTTGCCTTATCAATTAGTATCTTTATCTTGGGTTTTACAACAACTAATAACTCTTTTAATTCAAGGATTTGCTTCTGAACTTCCTGTGTTTTTTGAAAATCAGTAGACTCCATTTATTTAATTAGTTTAATCGCACTTAAGGGCCATATTACAAACCATGCCCTGCCAAGAATATTGTTTTCAGGAACGATTCCCCATACGCGACTATCGCTACTTCGTGGGCGGTTATCACCCATCATAAAATAGTGCCCTTCGGGAATCTTTACTGGTCCGAAGTCATTGTAGTCAATATTTTGTTTTTGGTTTTCCACAAGCTTTTCACCATTAATATAAACAACTCCATTTGTTAGCTGCAAAACGTCGCCAGGTAAGCCAATAACTCTCTTTACATAACGTTCCCCAATTAGACTGGGTGGCTGGAAATAGACTGGTTCTGCAAAAGGGTCATTATTAAAGTGGTATTCTCGTCCCAAAATAGGTTCTTCTGGAGGAAAGAAAACGACAACATCAAAACGATGGATCTGTTTGTTAAACCGAAAAATATATTTTGTTTTTGAAAATGGCATATTCTTTTTGTATAAGGGGTTTCCAACAAGTAGCATAATACTTTTTTTCTGTTTAGCTTCATATAAAGGGTTTTGAATTCCAAAATAAGATTTATTAACGATGACTCTATCTCCAACATTAATGTTGGGGATCATTGAGCCAGTTGGGATAAGATGAAATTCAACGATAAATGATTTAATGAATAAAGCAATTGCGATTGCTATTAAAATCGTTAAAACATTTTTAAGAAAAACTTTCATGAAGAAAATTAACTTAAACGAGGATCTTTTGCTTTAATTTTACTCGTTTTTGATCCTAATCGGCTTCGCAAATAAAATAATTTAGATTTTCTAACTTTCCCTTGGCGAAGAACCTCTATCTGAGTAATTTTAGGTGAGTGAAGCGCAAAAGTTTTTTCTACACCGATACTACTTACAATTTTACGAACAGTGAAAGTTGTATTTAGTCCACCATTTTGAATTTTTAAAACGGTTCCTTCAAAAGATTGGATTCGTTCTTTTTTTCCTTCTATAACTTTAACAAAAACCTTTATTGTATCTCCTACATTAAATGCTGGTAGATTTTCTTTTAGTTGTTCATTTTCAAGTGCATCAATTATCTTGCTCATTACATTCCTCCTTAAGAAAATAATCTATTAATATTTTCTTTTCCATTTTATTTAACCTATATTTAGCCAATAGATCTGGTCTATAACAAAGAGTATTTATTATAGCACTTCTTTTTTTCCAGTGCTCTATTTTTTTATGGTTTCCCGAAAGTAAGACATCGGGAACATTAAGGGTATCAAAAAAACGCGGACGTGTAAAGACATTCCAATCGAGTAAACCAGAAAAAAAAGAATCTTCTGAGGCAGAGTTTTTATTTCCAAGCACATCAGGAATAAGTCGAACTAGCGCATCAGTAAGGGTTAATGCTGGTAACTCACCCCCGGTTAGCACATAATCTCCGATCGAAATTGTTTGATCAATAAAATTTTCTATTCTATGATCAAAGCCTTCGTAATGACCTGCTATTAGAAGAATATGTTCTTTTTTTAAGAGATTTTGTAATAGGTCCATTGTTATGACCTGTCCTTTGGGAGAGAAAAGAATTTTATGTGTCTCTTTATTACAAATTGCTTTGATAGCGCTAATCGTTGGCTCAGCTTGAATCACCATACCGGTGCTACCACCAAAGGGAATATTATCTATTTTATTATGTTTATTTGTCGAATAATCGCGTAGATTATGAGTGTTTATTCTTATTTTATCAGAAGAAATAGCTCGTTCAATAATACTTTCGTTTAAGTATGGAGTTATAACTTCTGGAAAAAGAGTTAAAATGTCGATCTTATTTAGCATAATTAGACATATTCAGGGTTTTTAACAATAATGGATTTGTTTTCATGATTTTCAGAAATAATATATTCCTCTGTTACTGGAATGAGGATTTCTTCCTGTTCATTTATAACACTTATTACATCATTGCATTTTGTATAGATAACCTCTTTGACGGTTCCAAGAGGATTATTTTTGCTATCAAACACACGGTAATCTATCCATTGCTCTGGAATAAAAAGACCCTCTGGAATAAGTCGGTCATCATTAGTATCAAGCTTAATTGAAACGATAAGGGTTTTAAGCCTATCAGCGGAAGTGGCATCGTCAATGCCTTTAAATTTAACAAGAGCACAATCATGTTGCCAACGTACAGTTTCAACGAGATACAAAGTGGGCTCGATTAGTACAGAGTCGATGGTTTCAAGAATTTGAGAATACTTATCTCGGTAAAGATGAACCTTAACTTCTCCCTTTAACCCATGGGGCTTTCGAATATATCCGATAGGGAGAAGTATATGTTCCGAAGTAGATTTGGAAGTCAACTAGGCCTCCGAATCCCCTTTAATTTCTTGAATAACCCCATCTTTAACGATTAGTTCAAGTGCACCAAGTTTTTGATATAAATTATCGCCGACTTTAACTCCGACAAATCCGTCGATTGTTCCTTGAACAAACTCTGAATTTAGTTTAAGGTTTTTTGCTTCATCAATACGCTTTGATAAATCGGCAATCACATTTTCCTGCTGTTGTTTTTCCAGTTTTAACTGTTGTTCAATGGATTTAATTTGCTCAGAAGATCCTTCGCTTTGAAGGGATGAAATTAGGGAATTTCCTTGTTTTTCTATTTCCTGAATTTTGTTCTTTAAGTCCTTTATTGCTGTTTCAAGTTCAAAAGAAAGATAGTTTTTAAAATCATCTGTAACAATTGCCTTTATTGTAACGGTTCTTTTTAGAGTTATTGTTTTTGACATAATAATATCCTTTATTTTGTAATAATTTCTACAGTGACTTTTTTGCCTTGCTTTGCTGCAGCGGCTTTTACAACTGTTCGAATAGCATTAGCAATACGGCCTTCTTTTCCAATAACTTTACCGACATCATCGGCACCAACCTTAATTTCTAAAATAATAATACTTTCACCAGCGGTTTCTTTAATGACAACGTCTTCCGGATTATCAACAAGGGACTTTGTGATTAATTCTACTAATTCTTTCATTGTGACGACCTCCTACGTGAATGTTATACTTTTTTTGCTATTATTTCTTCTTTTTCAGTGGTTTCAGTAGCTTCTTTTTTGACTGTATCTTCTGCTTCTGTTTTTATCACAGGTGTCGTTTCTTTGACATCTTTAGTAGATTCTTTTTTCGCATCAACCTGTTTCTTTGTTTTTTTTGCTTCTTTTTTTGGAAGAAGACCTTCTTGTATGAACAAACGCTCAACCGTTTTTGTAGGTAATGCACCTTTGCTTAACCAGCTTTTTGCTTGTTCAGCATCGATTGTTACAGCTACAGGTGTAACGACAGGATTGTATTGACCGATAATTTCAATAACTTTTCCATCTCTAGATACTCTAGAATCTTGTATAACAACTCGATAAACGGGCTGCTTCTTTTTTCCTCTGCGTTGTAAACGTATTTTTACTGCCATCTGTCACCTCCTTAGTGAATTGGGTAAAATATTATAGCATGAGATATATTCTGTTTACAATCTCTCAAGTTATAGCTATAAATGACACATTTTTGGCGCGCCCGGAGAGATTCGAACTCCCGACCTCCTGTTCCGTAGACAGGCGCTCTATCCATCTGAGCTACGGGCGCACAACTTTAATTCTCAGAACAGTTTAAATTGTATGGTGATTTTTGTAAATAAATATAAGGAGAATAACACTCAATTGATGAGTGCTATTCTCTATAGATTATTTATTTAGCTTAGGAGTATACGTTAAATTGTTGTTTTTTACTGATACAGAGATTGTCGAATTGGGTAGTACGCTCTTATCTAGAAGTAAATCTGAAACGGCATCCTCAATGTTTTCCTGAATTGCTTTTCTTAAAGGTCTTGCTCCTTTATTTTCTTTAAAGGCTTTTTCGATTATAAAATCTTTTGCAATAGGAGATAATTGAATTGTGATTTCTTTGTCACTAATCCGGCGGTTAATATCATCAATAAAAAGTTGAGCAATTTGTTTCAAACTATCTTTCCCTAATGCTTTGAATATAATGATATCATCAATACGGTTAATAAACTCTGGACTAAATGTTTCTTTTACATCAGCCATTATTTTATCTTTCATTCGAGAATACTCTTCTTTTTCTGCATTGTTATTGGTTGAAAACCCAAAGCTACTTGTGTTTTCAATTGTTTTGGCTCCGACATTAGATGTCATTATTATCAATGTGTTTTTAAAATCAATAAGCTTTCCAGTTGAGTCGGTAAGTCTTCCATCCTCCATAACTTGTAGCAGGAGATTTACTACTTCTGGATGAGCTTTTTCAATTTCATCAAAAAGAACAATGGAGTATGGTTTTTTGCGAACAGGTTCAGTAAGCAAGCCACCTTCATTATAGCCAACATATCCTGGAGGAGATCCTATCAGTCGTGATACAGTGTGTTTTTCGGTATATTCGCTCATGTCTATTCGAACGATTAAGTCTTCTTTTCCAAATAGAAACAATGCCAATTGCTTAGCAAGCTCTGTTTTTCCTACGCCACTGGGCCCTAAAAATAAAAATGAACCAGTAGGTCGCTTTGGATCCTTTAGTCCGGCTTTAGAGCGTTTTATTGCTTTTGTTAAAGACTCAATGGCTTCATTTTGGCCAACAACCTTTTTAGACATATTAACAGCCATTTTCTTTAATCTTGCTGATTCAGATTGAGTTAGTTCATTTAATGGAATTCCGGTCCAAATGGATGTTACTTTAATAATAGATTCTTTGTTTACGACAATATTTTTTTTCGGACGCTTTCCTTGAGATGCCTCTAGCATTTCTGCAGAAGCGGCTTCGTCGATTAGGTCAACAGCCTTATCAGGTAATTGTCGGTTTGTAATATAGCGTGTTGAGTAGAATACTGCTGCTTCTAGAGCATCAGGTTGAATCGTTACTTTATGGTAATCCTCATAGCGAGATTTTATTCCTTTCAAGATTTCGAGTGTTTCTTCAACCGAAGGTGGGTCAATTAGAATAGATTGAAAACGTCTTTCAAGGGCAGCATCATTTTCAATTGTTTTTCTATACTCATTAATGGTTGTTGCTCCAATACACTGGATTTCACCTCTAGCAAGAGCAGGCTTGAGAAGGTTTGCAGCATCCAAAGCTCCTTCAGAATTTCCAGTACCGATTATTGTGTGAATTTCATCAATAAATAAAATAGTGATACCGT
Organism: Candidatus Margulisbacteria bacterium GWF2_35_9; assembly: GCA_001783275.1. GTDB lineage: Bacteria > Margulisbacteria > Riflemargulisbacteria > GWF2-35-9 > GWF2-35-9 > GWF2-35-9. The sequence continues at coordinate 66,523 of MFRH01000024.1, read as the reverse complement.
CATTTTTTACTTCCTCAATTATTTTTTTTATTCGTTCCTCAAATTCTCCTCTAAAACGTGTGCCTGCAACCAAAAGACCTAGGTCAAGAGTTACGACTCTTTTGTTGAGTAAGTTTGGAGGGACAGATCCTGCCACAATTTGTTGAGCTAATCCCTCAACGATTGCAGTTTTACCTACACCTGCTTCACCGGTTAATACAGGATTGTTTTTGTTTCTTCTACTAAGAATCTGCAAAATGCGTTGCATTTCAAAGCTTCTACCGATAACAGGATCTAACTTATTTTCTTCTGCAAGTTTTGTAAGGTCAAGGCTATACAAATCCAACGTCGGTGTTTGTTGCCCAGAGTCTTCTTTTTCAACAGCAACTGTGTCTGATAAGCTTTCCCCAAGGGTTTCAAGAATAGAGGCTCTTGTTTTTGTAATATCCATATTTGCTTCGGAAATGATTGCGGTAATACTCTGAGATGTATCTTTCAATATCGCTAAAAAGAGGTGTTCTATGGAAACATAATTATGTCCAAGTTGCCTTGCTTCATCCCAAGCTTGTGAAAGGGTTAGTTTTACTTGAGGTGAAAAGGGGATCGTTTCGTTTTTGTATGACCCTTTTTGAGTTTGTAAATGTTTTTGGATGATACTTCTAAAAAAGTTGACATCCAGTTTTATTTTTTCGAAAGACGATGTAATAACGGAATCTTCAATTTTAAATATGCCATAAAGGATTAACTCATTATTAATGTAAGGAATTTTTAATTTTTTTGCTTTTTCTTGGGCAAACATAACAACTTGAATCGCTTTTTGTGTAAATTTTGAAAACATATATACCCCTATAATTTTTTGAGTCCTATATTACAGTAATCCTGATACATATGCAAGAAAAAACCACGTAAACAATGGGAAATTCGCTTAAAAAAGGCTATATTCCTTGTATTACTTGACTTTTAAAATAATTATGATGTATATTTCAAATATATTAAGGATGTAAAAGGAGGTGAAATATATGAACAAAGGTCAATTAATAGACAGTGTTGCTTCTGATACAAAATTAAAGAAAACAGAAATTTCAAAGGTTTTAGACTCAATATTAGACAGCGTTAAGAAATCTCTTAAAAAAGGGGATGACGTATCTCTAGTTGGATTTGGAACATGGAAGAAAAAGAAAAGAGCAGCAAGAACAGGGAGAAACCCTCAGACTGGTGCAGCAATTAAGATTTCTGCTAAAAACACAGTGGTATTTAGTAGTGGTAAAAAACTAAAGGATGCCGTTAACTAGTATCCTCATATAATGTTGAATAATGCCCCAAATTTCGGGGCATTATTTATATCCAAAACGTAACGTAATAAAATAAACGAAAATAAGAGTTGACGTAAGATGATAAAAGTTTTATATTATATGATGCCGGCAATAACCAAAAATAAGGAGGTTTTTATGGCAGCATATAATCACATTACTTTGGTCGGAAATCTAGTTAAAGACCCAGAAGTAAAAAAAGTAGGCAAGAAAAATAAAACGGACTTTACGATAGCTGTAGATCGCTATGCGGGAAAGGATAAAGAAAAAGAAGTAGATTATTTCAATATTGTAAGTTGGGGTAAATTAGCTGAAGTTTGTGGTGACTATTTAAAAAAAGGAAAAAAAGTATTAGTTGATGGAAGAGTCCAGATTCGAACATATAAAAAAGAAGATGAACGTAAATGGATAACAGAGGTTGTCGCTGATAATCTAAAATTTTTAACAAATAAACCTCAGAGTCAAAAAGAAGCATAATGCAAATATTTGGCGCATCCTATGTTGCTACAGGGATGCGCCAAATATATCAACTTAAAAATCAATCATAGAAAAATACTGGAATACATTCTATAAATATTGTTTAAACCCGCTTTAATGTGTATACTTTGATTATATAATCACTAGAAAAAAAAGAATTTAGGGGGGCTTTTAAGCTTGAAGAAAAAAGTCAAACTAATAGCGATATTATTGTTTTTAGTAAATATACTTTTTGCGGAAAACATATTGCTATATCAAAAACATTTAGAGGAAACCGTTCAAAGCGCCTTGGATAAAATACTTGGAGACGGAAAGTCTATTGTATACATATCATTTACTTCTGAAGCTGAAAAGTGGGAAGTAAATTATACAAAATTCCCAGATATAGAAGGACTAAGTGATTCTTCAAAGGTAAAAAAACAAGCAACAATTGTTCCAGGAATACCTTCGTTAAGATTTTTAACAGAAGGATCAGATAATGAGTCTTCAACCCCATTAAATTATGAAGTGGTGCAGAGGCCACCAAAAGTCAAAAATAAAGAGATTGTTCTGATCTTAGATAAAAGTATAAAGTTGGGTGATTTGCGTACTGTTAAACTTTTTGTAACAAAGTTTTTAAATATTGATGAAAATCAAGGAGATAAAATTACAATTCTAAAAGAAAAATTTTCTACAATTGAAAAAGCTCAGTTGTCAAAACAGAAGGTTACGTCAAAAAAATTAACAGGACTCATGACAGTAGTTATTGTTGCCGGAGTTGGTTTAGTGGCCATTGCCATTGTATTTATTTTATATCGATTTATTGTTGGGTCTGGTAAATCCAAGAAAGGTTCTGGCGATGGGGCTCCCACAATGATAATGAAAGAACCTGAGCCCGAAAAGGAAAAAACAGAAGAAGAAAAGCAAGAAGATGAGGATGAAGAAAGAAAACGAGCGGAAGAAGAGTTAATTAAGGATATTAATAAGGATATTCTAGGTAATGGTGCTAGGTATTTTAATTTTATTAATGAAGACAATATTTATAAATTAAAATTCTTGTTACAGGTAAAAATTGCATTAAAAAAGGCAACCCCTAAAACAGTAGCAGTTGTGATGTCGTGTTTGCCATTTAAGCTATCGGCATCAATTCTTATGGAGTATCCGTTAAAGATTCAAGGCGAAATAGCAAACAATTTATTAGTATTACAACATTATTCTGAAGTTGAATTACGGCAACTTGAAACGGAGATAATGGAAAATATCGATTATTTATTTGGAGGCAAACAACGTCTAAAATTAATATTAGAAAAGATAACCGGTGAAGACAAGCGTGATATTCTAAAAATTATTTCGGAAAAATATCCAGGAATAGCAGATGAACTTTCATCGCTTATTGTTCTTTATGATGAGATGCTTGGATTGGATGAGCAGGTGCTTGGAAGGATTTTTGGAGATATCGATACAGAAGATATTGCAACTTCATTAGTTCATATCGATCCTGCATTGCAGAGAAAAGTAATGAGTACATTACCGAAAGGTGTTCAAGCGATGGTAGATCAGTGGTTGAATTTGAAAGCAAATACGGCTTCGCGTTTTGATGTTGATCAAGCGAGACAGAAAATTATTAATTACGCACAACATTTAGAAAAGGAAGGATTTATAACATTAGGTCATGAGTGATATATCAAATAAAAAAGAGATGAAGCAAAAAGAAAAATCAAAAGAGATAACGAAAAAGTTATCAGTTGTTGAAAGCAATAATAAAGGTCGGTTGGTTGAGGAGAAAAAGTATTTTACATATATTAATGAAAGCAACGCATACCATACGTCACATGTTCTAAAGAAAATTATTAAATCAAAGCCGGAAAATGTTAAGTATGTTTATCTTGTTATATCATCAGTAGACCCAGAAATAGCTGAAAAATTATTAATTGAATTTCCTAGTGAACAAAAGGCTCAGATAATAGCAGAAATTATATCTTTAATTCAATACAGCAAAAAGGAAATTGAAAGTTTTGATAAAATTCTTAGACGATTGTTAACTGAGCAGTTTGGTGGAAAATATGTTCTTGCAAAAATTCTTGAAAATTTAGATTTAGACCAAAAAACAGCTCTTGATAATGTTTTTAGACAAAAATTTACAGAAAATGCATCCAGTTTTAGGTCAATTATGATTTTATTTGAAGATCTGTTTAAAATTAATGAAAAAGATTTTGTTCGAATATTCTCAGATGTACCCTCGGAAGTTTTATCAATCGCATTTTGTAATCAACCACAAGTGCAGGTTGATCGGCTGTATGATGTATTACCAAAAGGGGTAAAAAATATTGTTCAACAGGGAATTGAGCTAGGTAGAAAAAAATATTCGAAGAGCGAGATTAACAAAGCCCAACAATATGTGATTGAATATTCTAAGAACCTAGAAAAAGATGGGTTTATTGATCCAATTTTAAAAGAAGACAACGGGAAGAAAGAGTCCTAACATATGGATTTTATAGCACTTATAGGATTAGTTGGAATCGGATTTGTCTTAGCTCTATCAGTACCTGATATATTTGTTCATCCAGCGACGTACATTCAAAAAGAATCGGTCATTATGGTTTTTTTTGGAGTTATTATGTTGTTTGTAACAGCTTCAACAGGTAAGGACATTAAAAACACTATTGCTGCGATAGGCGTTTTATTTAGAGGTGGAAAAAATTTAACAAGTAGAGAAATTGTAGATAAACTTGTTGAGTTATCTATTATTTCACAAAAAGATGGCCGAGGAGCGCTTGAAGGAGCTGGAGAGGGTTTTGATGATGGATTTTTAGATAACGGATTGCAGATGATTGTGAATAAATTGCCTCCAGAGTTTATCAGAGTCGTTCTTGAAAATGAAATTTCAGAAACAGAAACACGACATGCAGCCAATGCTGATAACTTAAAACTAATAGGAGCATTAGCGCCGATGTGCGGTATGTTTGGTACTATCATCGGGATTATACAAGTATTAAAAAACATGAAAGATCCAAAAACAGTGGGTCCTGCCATGTCTCTTGCATTAATTACCTCAATGTATGGTGTATTTATATCAGGTTTTATTATGTCGCCATTAGCGAATAGGTTGACAAAAAAAAGTGAAGAGGAAATATTAAATAAAGTAATTGTAATTGAAGGAATTATTATGATTTCGAAGGGAGAAATACCTATAAAAGTTGAAACATACTTAAGCGGTTTTTTATCAAGGAAAAATAAGAAAAAAGAAGATGATGGTGTTGTAGAAAAAAATGCCTAGAAAAAGAGTAAAAAAAAAGGATGCTGAAGGGGGTAACTTTTTTACAATATGGGCGGATTTAAATTCTTTTTTAATGATTCTGTTTCTGTTGTTGTACACTTTTGTAATGGACAAAGTTTCGGAGATTGAGCAACAGAAAATATATGAATCGATACGGTTATCTCTGAAGGGAACAGAGTTTCAGCCTAAAATAGCAAAAGAAGTGCCTGACAAAGAACGACAAAATATTGTAGATAAAGTTGTTAGATATATAGAAGATCAGAAGTTAAGTGATTTTTTAAATGTCATGGTAGAGGAAAATAAAGTACGAATTGTATTAGCGCAGCCTGTGTTATTTGATACTGGTAAAGCAGAGCTGAAGGAAAGTGCAATGGAGTTATTAGGGGATATTGGAAAAATGCTTGCTGAAGCAAAAAATCCAATTATTGTAGAGGGACATACAGACAATATGCCAATACATACAGACAAATATGATTCAAACTGGGACTTGTCCTTTGATAGGGCATACTCGGTAATAAAATATTTAGTGAAAACGGTTGGTATTTCACCTGTAAGGATGAATGCGATTGGTTATGGAGAGTATCGACCGATGGCTCCAAATGATACTCCTGAGAATATGGCTAAAAATAGGCGTATTGAGATTAATATATTATTAAAAGAAGTATTTGTATCTTCTAAAAAGGAAGAATAGAAAATATGATTAAACGCCTCATATTAAGAACCTTAATTTTGGTGAGTTGCTTAATTTCTATCAGTTTAAGTAATATCGATACGCTAGTTATAAAATCTGGGTCAGTCACGACGAATTATTTAAATGTCATGCAGAACCAGCAGTTTATTTTTCAAATGAGTGGTGCGGATTATGCTACTATTAATATTTCAAATAAAATTATTGTTTTTCTTGATGGAACCGTCGGTAGCGGTGTAAGTTATGTTAGACAAGGATCAAGTTATTTAGACGGCCAATCCTTTACTAAAAATGGAGCAACTTACACGCTAAGTATTCGTTTGAAATGGCAGAATAATTTTGTTCAAAATCAAGCATATGTAGTAACGATAAACAATGATGCTGGTTCGGTTACATCGAACATTTTAACATATAACGAATCGTTTATTATTCAGACATTTAATATACAAAGTTATCCGGAATATATGTTTCAGGATGGGAGCGATTTATGGTTTAAAGGAGGAATTTCAGCTGTCCAAGGAGTAAACTGTGCGGGTATTATTAGATATGAATATCCACTGGGTTCAACGTATGTATATCCACTCAAGGATGTATCTGCCAAGCTATATTTTGACAATGTGTACGAAGGTTCGGTTGTCAGCGTTTTAACAAATGGTTCTTTTGAATTTAATAATTTTACAATACCCGTATCTGCTACTGGAGTCAGCGATCATGTCAAACTTAAAATTAACGTTGAATTTCCAATAGGAAAGGCTTTTTTAAATACAAGCAACTACACAAATACTAAGAATATAAAAATTGATAATCAGCCACCAATACAAAATACGGCAGTATTATCACTTTTACCGGATTTTTATAATAATGATGCGATTACTAATATAGCTGGAGTCCGTGTTCAGCCTGAAACAGGCTGGTATAACCAAACAACGGTATCGGTAAAGATAACAAATTTAGCGGGATTAAGTGATTCTTCTGGGAGTGGATTGAATCCACAATTTTTATATGAAGCGACTGATGAATCTAAATATGCAAGTCCAGATAGTACTGTTAACATTAGAACGATTGAAGGATTAAGCAGAATAATTAATGTATATGTACTAGATAAAGTTAGCAACAGATTAACGATGTCTGCTTTGGTTAGCGTTGATGTTACCCCACCGGGTATTTTTTATCTGACATTGGATGATGATAATGATAACAGTATTAATCAGATGAAGCCTCAGGCAAGTTGGTATAATGATGAGACAGTTAGTATGAGCTGGACACAGCCAAGTGATGTTGCACTCAGATTATTGCCATATCAAATTAGGAGTGATTTTGGGTGGCCAACTTGGTCAGCACAAATCGGATCGGTTATATCCTTAAATCATTTTCAAAGCACAAAACAAGTATCGGTTTTATTTGTCAATGAAGGTGGAAGCACCATTAGAAAAGCTATTGTTAGAGCCATAGATAAGGCAGGAAATATCAGAAAAGTTGAACAGCAGCTTTATGTTGATACAACCCCCCCATCTGTTAATTACTTAAAATTACTGGCAGATACCACGTTTGAAGAGGGACATAGAACTCCTGAAACAGGTTGGTATAATGATGGGTCCGAAGTTCGTTGGATGTGGTCTGTATCAGATGCAGGTATGTTGCCAAATCAGCCGTATTCTTATCGAAATTTAAATGGTATAAAATCAATTGTAAGAGTGACAACGAATGTTAATGACGCCATCGTTGATACATCTGAGGCTCCAACCGGAAACGTATTTGAATTAAAAATATGGGATATGGCAGGCAACGTTACGTTTGTGACCAAAACAGTATATGTTGATGAAACTGCAGCAGATTTTAATTCAGTGGGAATAAACTTTATTAATGATAACACTGATAATTTATCAGATGGTGTACCTCCAAATGCTGGTTGGTATGATCAAGCAACGGTTAATTTAGTACTTACATGGAATATGAATCATACAGCAGAAGAAAAACAATGGGAATTAAGCCGTTTGTATGTTAAGACATTGCAGGACACGGCTTATACAATGCATACTGCGAATAACCCAACATTTTCTATGTATACGATTATTCCTCAGGATAATACTCCCATTATTTTTACAGCTTTATTTGTTAATAAGGCTGGCTGGACAAGATACATTAATAGTTCAATTAAGGCCGATGTAACGACCCCGTCTAATTTAAATATTACGCTTCATTCAGATACAGATAGCGGAGGTGATGATGTTGCGCCAATGAATGGTTGGTATGATGATAATACGATAGATTTAAATTGGGATCAGCCTATTGATTCCGGAAAACTAAGAGATAAACCCTATCGGTTGAAGATAAATAATAATGGTTGGAGCAACTGGCAGTCTGAGCAATATAAGTATGATTTAGTTGTTTCTAACAATACAAAAAATATTGTTTATATTCAAGCAGCAGATGAAGCTGGAAATATTGTTATTAATTCGGTGCAACTAACTGTAGATACAATTGTTCCATTAGGTTCATTTACGCTAAAACTGGAAGATGATTTAACTGCTCCAATTGCGGGAGGAGTTGCTCCTGATATAGGAAGTCATTGGTATAATGATGTTAATGTTAAAGTTTCATTTATTAGCGAAAATATTA